>JAEWHB010000179.1 GCA_023388015.1 Bacteroidota bacterium | reverse complement strand
ACTGTACATCTTTTCCAAATGCTCCGGCCAACGATCCTGAATCACATCGTCAAAAATATATCCGATGAGTTCATCTTGTCGCACTCTTCCATAAAAAGTATCCACCAAATTCTTTACATCATCCAGATTTTCTATATCTCTTTTTACTTCCATAATCTTTTAATTTTATCGTACCAAAACCGTTTCTCCCGATTTCAGTTTCATTGCCAAATCAAATACTGAAGTTGTTTTCAACATCGTTTTCAGTTCCGTTCTGATTTTGATGAAATCATTGTGCAGTGGACAAGGATTTTGGGCATCACAATGACTCAGTCCAAGTCCACAACCTTCATAAACCGAATTTCCATCAATGGCCGAAACGATTTCTTCGAGTTTGATTTCCCTCAATCTTTCCGGCTCGATATAAAATCCACCGTTCGGACCGGTTTGGGAACGAACAATATTTACTTTGGTCAAAATCCCGAGCAATTTGGCCGTAAAAGCAAGCGGCAAATCGGAATTTTCGGCGATCTCCCCTACTTTAATCCTTCTTCCTTCCAGGGATTGCGTGGTAATGTAAATGACCGCTTTGATACCGTATTCGCAGGATTTTGAAAACATCTTCTTTGGTTTGCATACAAAGTTAGTCTAAATTCTATTTAAGACAAATTTATCTTAAATTAAATCTATATGATTTTAAGCAGTTTAAATATTAAATTTATAGGAGTTATGAATTAGAAAGAAAAAATCACATCTAATTCAAATTCACCTAATTAATGTAAGAAAAACTCAATCGATTAATTTAGTAATTCAATAAATTGTTTTGAAAATATAGTTCAGATCTGACCAAAAGTTTTGGTTCTGAACATACTTTTTGTTGATTTTAACTTTTTCCGGCCAAAGGACTTCGTCGTTGTATTTTAATGGATTTTCCTGAAGAACCAGAATTTCTTCTTCGTTTTTAAAGGCAATTTGCGCCGGTCCGGTAATTCCGGGCTTTAGTTTTAGTATAATTCTGTCTTCGCCTTGAAGCTTATCAGCATATCCGGGCACATCGGGACGCGGTCCCACGAAACTCATTTGTCCGAGCAGGATGTTGAAAATCTGAGGGAGTTCATCCAATTTTGAATTCCTAAAAAACTTTCCGATAGGAGTTAATTTATGCGTTTTTTCGGTTGTTACCGCCACATCATAGGCGCCTTTCATCGTTCGGATTTTATAGATTTGAAAGAATTGACCGTTTTTTCCTACTCTGGTTTGTGAGAAAAGTCCAAAGCTTCTTGTATCGAGGGTTGAAATCAAAACCAAAATCAGAATCAGTGGCAATAAAATTGGGAGTAATATTATTGCCAATGTAAAATCAAACAAGGTTTTTGAGGTCATTATCTTCTTCTCAAGTATTTCTTGATGTTGAAGATACTCTTGATTTTCCCTACTATACTTGGGTCATAATTCACATCTTCTTCGAAATAACCGTAGCCATAACCATATCCGTAGCCATATCCGTAGCCGTACCCATAACCATAGCTTCCTTTGGCTTGGAAATCGTTGAGGATAATTCCGATGTTTGAAACTTCTCCGTCATCGTATTTATCGGAAATTCCTTTTAACAGGCCTCTATATGTATAATCAAAACGTGTTACATACAAATTTGCATCTGAAAAACGCATTAGATCAAATGCATCTGAAACCAGCACTGTAGGCGGCGTATCCATTATGATGAAATCGTAATCTTGCCTTAGTTTCTGCAATAATTCATCTAGTGTATCCGATAATAGCAATTCTGATGGATTCGGCGGAATAGGTCCTCCGGTAATGATATCTAATGAGTCTAATTTTGTTTTTTGAATTACATCTTCCAAAGAAGCATTTCCTGAGAGATAATTTGAAAGTCCTTTTTTATTGGTCAATCCAAATTCATCAAATATTTTGGGCTTGCGCAAATCCATTCCAAGTAGGATTGTTTTTTTTCCACTTGCCGCCAAGACGGCTGACATATTCATGGAAACAAAGGTTTTTCCTTCACCACCAATTGAAGAGGTAATTAGAATTATTTTACTCTCGTTGCTTTTAGTTGATTTGTACAAAAACTGAAGATTGCTTCGAATGGCTCTAAAGGCTTCCGATATACCTGCTTTTGGTCTTTCTAAAACAACCAAAGGATGGTCGTCTGAATTATTACCAATTGTTCCTAAAAATGGAATGGATGTGACTTTCACGACATCTGGAATTCCTTTAATTTTGGTGTCCAAAATTTCTCGACCCAATAAAAATATGGTAGGAATAACCAATGCAATTGCAATTGCAGTCAAAAGATTTGAACGTTTGTCTGGTGAAATAGGACCTTGTCCTAGAAATTTGGCATAGTCAATAATATTGACGTCCGATACATTTGAAGCTATGGATAGCTCTGCTTGGCTGAATCTTGTGAGTAATTGATTGTACAATGCATCATTTACGGTATAACCGCGGTAAGTATCCAAAAATTCTTGTTCTTTCTGTGGTAGGTTGTAAGCTCGGCTGTCAAATTCACTTATCTTTCTATTAATCTCCCCTAATTCTTTGTTTATTTTGCTACGACTTGTACTAATTAGATGTTGAATTTTTGATTTACTATCAGCAATTTTATTGTCAAGTTCCGTTATTTCTCTGGATTCAGGTTTGTACAGTAGTCTAAGGTTTTCACGTTCTAATTCCATAGATTTTAAATTAGAAACTTCACCTGAGAAATTACCCTCATTTAAACCTACAATTTGCAGATCAATCATCCCCTGTGAACCGGTTTGATAGACGTTATTGCTTACAGAATTCAGTGCATTTATTTTTTCCTGATATTCTAATTTTTCTTTCTCGAGACTTTTGATGTTTGAAAGAATCTCTCCTTTTTCACCTCCAAAATCATATATTTTTTCTCTTTTCTGTAAATTTTGAAATTCTAACGAAGCACTATCAACCTTCTGCTTTACGATCCCAATTTGTTCCCCTATGTACAGAAGCGTATTTTTTGCAATCAGGTTTTTTTCTTCCAATTCGCTCTCGCGCAAAATCTCCAATGAGCTGTTTATTACATCTATAGCTTCTTGCTGGGAGAAAGCCGTTTTTGTAATGCGTAAGATGGAACTACCTTTATTTACAGGGGTTACGGTGATTCCGCTTCGCACTCTTGAAGTAGCAGCATCCAAGCTCGTTAATACAAAAGAATACTTATCATCTGTGCTAAAATGTTTCTTTCCTTTGCTGACTCTGAACCGAAAATGCTCACCGGATATCCATTCATCATAATTTCCTTTCCCGGGAAATTTTATATCTAAATTTTTCCCTAATTGGACATCATTTGAATAGTTATATAATTGATTTATAGCTGTATTTGTGATGGGAATAATTTGAAAAGATTTATTGTCAATTTCTCTAATTTCCAATTCGACTCCAATGACTTGATTGTGAGCAGTATCTATTTGGACAATAAAAGGTGACACATCTCTGTGAGTATTAGACTTTTTGATTGTTCCTTCTTCTTTGTAGGCTACGTAAGCATCAATTTTTTTGGCGACTTCAAGGGAATGCGTTCGCGATTGAAGAATCCTAACTAGAATATCTATTTTCCCGCCTGTTCCACCCCAAATGAAATTGATAGAATTACTTCCAAAATCAGTATTACCAGCTGATTTAGAAGAAACATGGAAGGTAGATTCAGCCATATAAACTCTGTCCAGATACCAATTGTTGATATATATGGCTATAAATAATGCAAACAACAAACTGAACAGATACAAGGCCCAGTTTCTTAAAATACGAGGTATAAATCGGTCTATTTCAAAGAAAAAAGTGTGATTTTTCTTTTTGGTACTGCTTTTCTGAGAAGATTGGTTTTCCTGCATGGTTTAACAGTATTTATTATAAATTTTTGAAGAAGAAGTAAATCCCTATAATAGAAGCTATACCTCCAAAAATAGTCGTTACCGTTTGGACTGGATTTAACCCAATTCCCCATTGTTTTTGTCTTCTCGGATTAACAATAATTACATCATTTGGTTGAAGCCAAAAATACTCTGAATTCATAACCGATTCCTTGGTAATATCCACAACAGCTCTCTGTGTTCCTTCTGGGGTAGTTCTTAAGATATGAATGTGATTTCTATCTGCAACAGGCGTTAGATTTCCGGCCATAGCAAAGGCTTCTAACAAATTCAAATCATATTGGGGTACAAAATAATTCCCTGAACCTGCTTCTCCTACAATAGTAAAGTTGATTCCGGGCATATTTACTTCGATATAAGCAGCAGTTGGTTCGAAAATTTTATAGAATTCATTTTCTATTTTCTGCCTTGCTTCATCAATAGTGGAACCTAGTAAATAAATTTTCCCAATTCTGGGTAATTCTATATTTCCATCTTCATGAACGCGGACATTTTTCCCGGTTAGCGTATTGCTACCACCTACCGCAGAACTTGTAAAATCTCCCAATTCTTGTAAATTCAAACCATCCCGTGCAGAAACCCGAATAGCAACCATATCATTTACCTGAATATGGTAAACAGGACGATTGAATTCAATCATTCCATGCTCATTCAATTTCAACTTCTCATCAGGCTGAATGTACTTAATATCCTTTAAGGGAATACATGATGTCATGACTCCTAAAAAAGTTAGTAGTAAAAAGTGTTTATATATAGGTTTCAAGGTTTTTTATTTTAGTTGGCAAATATAAGGTTTTTCAGAATATTATTGTTTTTCAGATTTTCTTAATTTTTTCCTGGTGACAAATTCTCCCAATAAGAGTGGAATAAAGGATAAAACCAATGCGGCAATAACCAACAATCCTAACATAACACTGATGTTTACATGTCTAATCGAATAAGCAAAAGCTATAAGTAAAATATTGGCTAAACAGATAATTACCGCCGTCTGTACATGTGAAAATCCTAGTCGCAAAATTCGGTGGTGAATATGATTTTGATCGGCTGCAAAAGGAGATTTTTTCTGCATGAGACGAATGATAATTACACTTAAAGTATCAATCAAAGGAACGATCAAAATAGCGATGGCAACCACTGGCGCGCTCTTAATCATGACATAAGGCATCGAAGACAAATCAATAAATTTAATGGCCATAAATGCTATCAAATAGCCTACAACCATAGAGCCGGTGTCTCCCATAAATATTTTATATTGACTCGACATATTAAAATACAGAAAAGCCAATAATGCGCCCAAAACTGCAATGGCCAAAAATCCCATCTGATAGTTATACAACCTAAAAAAAATGAACACAAAGCACAATGAAATCAGAATGCCAACTCCACTCGCCAATCCGTCTATTCCATCAATTAAATTGTAAGAATTTATAATTAAAATGATGATGAAAGTCGTAAAAGCAACACTTATCAGATATGGTAATTCGTACACCCCAAATAATCCAAAAAAACTATGAATTCGAACGTTTGAACCCACCACAATCATCAGCGCACTAGCAAATTGAGCGACCAACTTTTTCCGTGGAGCAACCACAAGCAGGTCATCCATAAGTCCGATGAAAAACAACAATACCAAAGCCGCAGAGAAAAACACGGTTTGATTGAGCATCTCATGACTAAAAATAGATGTCACCACCGTTATGGCAAAATAAATAGCCACTCCACCCAATCTCGGCACCTTTTTCACATGCGAACTCCTTCGGCCGGGAATGTCCATCAATTGTTTTCGATAAGAAACTCTGATTATTTTCGGAATCGAAATAAATGTGAGCAAGAATGAAAGCGAAAAGGATAATATTACTTTTAAATAAAGTGAAGAATACCCCAGAAAATTAGCGATTGCCTCTAAGTTTAAACTTTTCATACTTTTTCATTCCGTTCAGCGCCCAATGGAGCGTGTAATAAGTTGATTGGGGCAAAGATAATTTTAAATAATCAGAATAAACCGAAAATTGCTTACGAAGAATTTTGAACTTGTTACGCGAATAAGAAGATTTCCTGATTCTGTAAATCCCCAAAGGCTCTTTAATTGCTCTCGCACGAGGTGTTTTTTTTAGAATTTCAAGCCACATTGCGTAGTCTTCCCGCATATCAACTTCAGGAATCAGTACCTTTCCAATTCGGCTCGAATCATACATGGCCGTCAACATAGGAATCGGACAATTGTAAAGAATTCTATCAAAAGTAATATTATCTTCTGCTATAAAGTCTTCCAACAAGGGATTCAACCCTTCATCATGCCGCTTATAGCTTGAGTAAACCAATTCTTCTTCATTTTCCAAAAGAAATTGGACCGAAGTTTCTAAAAAATGAGGCAACCAAACATCATCGCTATCCAAAAAAGTAATAAACCTGCCGGTGGCGTTTTTAATTCCAATGTTTCTGGCTTCTGCCGCTCCCACATTTTCATCAAGTGCAATTAGATTAATCCTCGGATCTGGGTTTTGGCGTATTTTCTCGACGGAATCATCAGAAGAATTATCATCTACAATCCACCATTCCCAATGGGTATAAGTCTGATTTAAAACAGATTTGATGGTTTCAAGTATAAAATCACTTGAATTATAACAAGGAGTGATGATGGATATTTTATGTTTCAATTTACTTTGTGTTATTGATGAAAAAGCCATAAGGTACCCAACTGTTCAATGAAGAGGTGTAATTTCCAAAACCTGACCTGTCGCCCCAGTTTCGATAGAAATTAATATAAAGCATCATTGTATAAAGCGTAAATCCAATGAAAACAAAGTTTTTGAACTGTTTGTCATGTCTCAATGCCATGATCATTCGTGGTACTACAAAAATGATGTAAACCGTAAAAAAGCCCGGTAATCGCGCCGCAAAAATCCCCTTTCCAAAAAAGAAATAAATGATAACTCCAAATAGGTAAATGTTTCGAAAGTAGCTAAATAACTCATCCTTTTCACTCACTGATTTATTAAATATCACAATGATCAAAACCGTAATTACTTTTACTATGTCACCCAAAATACCACTTTCCGTAGTCAACTCATTTACATAATCATTGTAGGTTTCGGCTACACCAAACGGCATGAATTGCATAAGACCATCTATGGCACCACTCAAACCAACCACATTTGCAATGATGGCCAAACCTACTATCACAAGGATCGAAGTTGAATTAAATTTTATTTTCACAATCCAATAAGCCAAAAGGAATGCTACGACAGCTTTGTGAAAGAGAAATGCCAATGCAAAACACATAAAAAATTTCCAAAACTTCCTTTCGATTATAAAAGGAATCGAACAAAACATGATGGCGTTTGCCAAACCTTGTCGTACGTGAACGTGTTCTTCAAATAAATAGGTGGGAATAAAATACATCAACAAAGACATATAGGCAAAACCGCCATACTTAAGTATTATATTGGATTTCAGAGCAAGTGCTATTACCGCAATAAGAAGCGTAAAAGTAGCATACCCAAACCCTAAGGAACTGACAATTTTATTGAGCACTACATAACCCATCTCCATGTCAACCATCTCTGCAAAATTCCCCAATTCACTCCAATCGTAAATGTGAATTCCTTCAAAAGCATTCCAATAAGCCAACCAGTCCGGACTTAACGCATAGGCAAAACCTGCAGCGCCCATCATCAAGATAACAATGAAACGAAACCAATTTTTATTGGTTTCTTCCTCCTTAGTAACCTGATAAATCGTTGAAACTAATAACAGTAATACAATAAGATTATATATAAAACTCATCGGTCGTTTAGGTCATTCTTATTAATTTCAGATTTAATAAACCAATCAAATAATAAATCTGCTTTTTAATTGGCAAAGAAAACAAATAATTTCGAGCTAATCTCTTGTAATTAAAAATCTTGTTTTTGGAAATCTCATATTTTTCCAATTGATTTTCCAATTCTTCCAACATTTCTGCCTTCAGTTTTTCGTCTTTCACATAAGCAACATACGCCAAAAACGAATAAAATCCCTGAAAAATGAAAAAGCGCTCAAATTCTTCTTCGAATTTTTTATACGGACTTTCATCAAATGCTTTTTTTACATTTTCAATCGCCAAAAACATATCAAAACCTTTTGCAGTATGCGTACGGGTGATAGAATCCTGGCGTTCGAAATATTTATAAAAAGGCTCATTAATTTTCGCTATAATTTTCGATTCCAACACCAATTTCGGAATCAACTCAATGTCCTCAAAGTGAATTCCTTTCTTGAATTTATGATTTTGAAATAATTCTTTTTTGAATAATTTATTACAAGCAAAACAAGCCATTTCACCAAAAATACTGAAATCTTTTTCGAGTTGAATTTTCTCCGGCAACTGCGGTGATTGCGGCAAATCACGAAAGGCTTCTCCCCTTTCGTTTACCTTTTCTAAATCGCATAAAACAATTTCCGCTTGATGTTCGACAGCTTTTTCATACATCTTCTCAAACATTTCAGCCGAAACAAAATCGTCACTGTCCACAAAACCAATGTATTGCCCCACCGCCTTTTCCAAACCAAAATTCCTTGCATCGCTCAGTCCGCCGTTTGGTTTTTCAAAAGCTTTAATTTTTTCTGATTTCTGAACGTATTCATCAATTATTTCCTGCGAATTATCGGTCGATCCATCATTAACCACAATGATTTCCAAATCTTCTAAAGTCTGAGCCAGCA
>JAEWHB010000030.1 GCA_023388015.1 Bacteroidota bacterium | reverse complement strand
ACTTTATTATTGGTAGAGAATTCAATTCAAAAGTTACAGTAAGATTTGATTTTCTTCGAATCATTCAAAAAAGGACTACAATTTTATTGTGGATCAACGTCAATTTCAATTCGAACTGAACGAAATGCCTGCACCGTACGCAAAGATTCAATGGCTTTTGCAATCAAATTTTTAACCTTTTGTGGTGAAGCATTTTCAGGAATTTTAATCAATACATTTTTAATGAATAAATTTCGAATTCGACCGATTGAAGGTTCTTCCGGACCTAACAAATGTTTTTCATCGAATTGCGGTTTGAGCAATTTGACAAATTCTTCCGAAACTTTATCCAATTTTTCTTTTTTTGCATGCCGAAAAGTGATTCGAATCAAACGCAAATACGGCGGATACAAAAAGGATTTTCGTTCGTACAAAATATCTTTGGTCGTTTTTTCATAATCATAACGCGTCACATTTTGAAGTACTTCATGGTCAGGATTGAAAGTCTGAATCAACACTTTTCCCTGTTCATTTCGTCTGCCGGCTCGTCCTGCGACTTGCGTCAATAATTGAAAAGCTTTTTCGTGCGCCCGGAAATCGGGAAAATTTAACATAGAGTCGGCACGAATCACACCTACCAATCCCACATTTGAAAAATCCAAACCTTTGGCAATCATCTGCGTTCCCACCAAGATGTCAATCTCCTGTTCTTCAAAAGCTTCCAAAGTTTTTTCGTAGGCATTTTTTCTCCGCATCGCATCAATGTCCATTCGTGCGATTTTGAGTTTCGGGAAAAGCGATTGCAATTGCACTTCAATCTGTTCTGTTCCAATTCCTTTTGTGGTCAGTTCCTGACTTTGACAATTGGAACATTTATAAGGTCTTGCTTGTGAATGACCGCAATAATGGCACCTGAGCGAATTGGAAAATTTATGAAAAGTCAGCGGCACATCGCAGTTCGGACAGAACGGCGAATGACCGCAGGAAAGACATTCCATCACGGGCGCAAAACCGCGTCGGTTCTGGAAAATCAATACTTGTTTTTTTTCTCGAATGGTTTCTTCCATCGCATCGCGCAAACTATGGGAAATATCGCCCGTAATTTCTTTGGTACGCATCGCCGTGCGTAAATCCACCAGTTCAATTTTCGGCATTTTCACATCGGTAAAGCGTTTGGTCAGTTCCACGTATCCGTATTTTCCGGTTTGAGCATTGTGATAGGATTCCAAAGACGGTGTCGCCGAACCGAGAATCACCTTTGCTTTGAAAAAATTGGCCAAGACCAAAGCCATGTCGCGTGCATGAAAAAAAGGTTTGAAATCGGTTTGTTTATAAACGGTTTCCTGTTCTTCATCGACAATTACCAATCCTAAATTCTGAAACGGCAAAAACAAAGCAGAACGCGGTCCCAAAACAATTTTGTAATCATCATTTAAAGTTTTCTCCCATAATTCTACGCGTTCATTTTGATTGAATTTGGAATGGTAAATCCCGACTTTGTCACCAAAATGTTTACGAATTCTTTGTACCATCTGCGAGGTAAGTGAAATTTCCGGCAAAAGAAACAAAGTAGTTTTGTCTTCTTCAATAAATTGTTCGATGAGTTTGATATAAATTTCGGTTTTCCCGCTTGAAGTCACGCCGTGAAGCAAAACGGTTTTATCGTTTTGGAAGAATTCTTCAATGGATTTCAGCGCCTGATTTTGTTCCAAATTTAATTGTTCGGAATCCACAATATCCTGCTCTACTTCCTGAATTCTTGAAATTTCAAGGTTGTAGATTTCCACCATTCCTTTTTCTTCCAGCGAACGAAACAGAGAATGATTTCCGCCGTATTTTTTCAGGTAAGCCGATATTTTAATCGGTTTGGGATTTTGAGTCTCTTCAACAATTAATTGCAATAAAGTTTCGCGTTGTCTGGCTGCGTTTTTCAGTTTTTCAATGGATTGATTGAATAATTTCTCATTCGTTTTCAAATCCGGAATTACTTTTACAAAAAGTTCGATTTTGGGTGTGTATTTTTCTTTCAGAACTTCATCGAGCTGAAGAATTCCTTTTTCCCAAAGGGATTTGATGACTTTAATGGCAAATTTTCGCTCGACAATTTTGGCGACTTCGCTCACTGCCAGAATTCCTTTTTTGTCGAGTGCATTCACCACCATCCATTCCTCTTCGGAAAGTTTATCCTCGATTTGACTAATTGTTCCAATGAATTTCACAAAAGTTTCACTTTCCCATTTCAAAGCGGTTGGGAAAGCATTCCGATAGACTTCACCAAATGAACTCATGTAATAATCCGCCATCCATTCCCAGAATTTAATCTGAATTTCGGTCACGAAAGGTTCGCTGTCGAGGATGGAATCGATTTCTTTGGTTTTGAATAATTCGGGTTTGTTTTGATGAATGGAATAAACAATTCCGGTGTAGAGTTTATTGGTTCCAAAAGGAACGGAAACCCTTTGCCCGATTTTCAGGTAAGGCAAATCGACGGGCGAAATTTCATAAGTGAAAGTTCCCGGCAAAGCCAGTGGAAGAATGATTTCTGCAAAGAATTGGTCTGCCATAATTGAAAGGGCAAGTTAGTACAATTGTGGAATTGTACAAAGTCGTTGCCC
>JAEWHB010000229.1 GCA_023388015.1 Bacteroidota bacterium | reverse complement strand
TGATTTTGGCAGTTTCTGCTATTGTTTTTGCAACAATCATCGGAATTTTACTAGGGATTTGGTCAGCGCTCGCCAAAGACAGTTGGTGGGATCGTGCTTTGCTGGTTATTACGAGCATCGGGATGAGTACACCTTCATTCTTTTCAGCCATTATTATCGGCTATATTTTCGCGTTTCTGCTTCACCACATTACCGGATTTTCCATGACCGGAAGTTTATACGAAATTGACGATATGGGAGAAAGTAAACACCTGGCTTTGAAGAACTTAATTCTTCCGGCATTTACACTTGGAATTCGTCCATTGGCGGTCATAACACAGCTTACAAGAAATTCACTTCTCGAAACGCTGAACCAGGATTACATTCGTACGGCCTACGCAAAAGGTTTAAAAGGAAAAGAAGTAATCCGTAAACATGCTTTGAAAAATTCATTGAATCCCGTCATCACTGCTACTTCGGGTTGGTTTGCATCCATGCTTGCAGGAGCGGTTTTCGTGGAATTTATATTTGGCTGGAACGGGCTGGGAAAAGAAATCGTGAATGCTCTGAACACATTGGACTTACCCATCGTGATGGGCGCGGTGCTCATTATTGCCACCACCTTCATCTGCATCAATATTCTGGTCGATATTTTATATGGAATTCTAGATCCGAAAGTCCGGTTGAAATGATTTTTATCGGGTTTGATGAAAAACTAAAATTAAGATTTTTTTCACATTTGATTTTTTCTTAAATTTATACTGAAGCATTTGAATCTTTATTAACATAAAAACTTACGACTATGAGACGAAAAATAGTAGCCGGAAATTGGAAAATGAACCTGACTTTTCAACAAGCAAGAGAGTTGGCACTCCGTTTAAACACTTGGGTAAAAGCGAATAAACCCATTGCAGAAATCATCGTGGCTCCAACACATTTATATTTAGAACAACTTAATAAAGATTTGAAAAACAGCAACATAACCGTAGCTTCACAAAACGTATCGGCTATGCCAAACGGCGCTTATACCGGAGATGTTTCTGCTGAACAATTATTATCAATCGGAACCAAACTGAGTATTGTAGGACATTCAGAAAGAAGGGCTTACCACTACGAACTGGATAAATATATCGGAAAAAAGATTACCCATTTGTACGAACATGGAATGAACCCGATTCTTTGTGTTGGCGAAAAATTAGAAGACCGTGATGCTGAAAAACATTTTGATGTGGTGGGCGAACAGATAACCATCGCGCTGGAACGTCAGGATCCTGAAGATTTGAAAAATCTGATAGTTGCTTATGAACCTGTGTGGGCAATCGGAACAGGAAAAACGGCAACACCTGACCAAGCGCAGGAAATGCATGCATTCATCCGTAAAACCATCGGTGGACAACATGGACTTTCAGTTGCCAATAATACAAGTATTTTGTACGGTGGAAGTGTAAACGCCGGAAATGCCCGTGATTTGTTTGAACAATATGATATCGACGGTGCTTTAGTGGGTGGTGCTTCTTTGAATTTTGACGATTTCACCACCATTATTTCTGCCCGTAAATAAAAATTTAGTAAAAATTTACAATGAATTATATCGAATACAATTTTACCATCTCACCAGTTGAGCCATGGCGTGAAATACTTGTGGCAATGCTGGCTGAATGCGAGTTTGAAAGTTTTGTAGAAACCGAAAACGGCCTGAATGCTTATGTAAAATCCAATTTGGAAGATAAAACTGCCATAAATGAACAAATTGTGTTTTTGACAGATGTGGAGCTAAAATTAGTGCGAACAGAAATCGAACAGAAAAACTGGAATGCCGAATGGGAATCCAATTTCCACCCGATTCTGGTCAATGACGGCTGTTATATCAGAGCTGAATTCCATGAACCACGTCCTGAAATTCCCTACGAAATAGTCATTCAACCCAAAATGTCATTTGGAACCGGCCATCATGAAACCACGCATCTGATGGTAGAATACATTCTGGAAACCGAGTTCGAAGGAAAAGACGTGCTCGATATGGGTTGTGGAACATCTATTCTTGCCATTCTTGCCAAGATGAAAGGCGCAGCTTATGCCGAAGGAATTGACATTGATGAATGGTCGGTGGAAAATTCCATTGAAAATGCGGAACGAAACAATGTGGAACTAAAAGCTCGTTTGGGAGATGCTTCACTGCTTGGCGACAGAAACTTTGATATAATCCTGGCCAACATTCAACGCAACATACTGATGGAAGACATCCCGAAATACATAAAAGTCCTTAACTTTGGAGGAGAATTAATTCTGAGCGGTTTAATGGAAGCAGATTTTGAAGACATTCGCCAAAAGTGCGAAGAAAACGGTCTGAGATTTGTTTCGAGAAAACAAAGAAATGAATGGATTGCTCTGAAATTTATTAAAAATTAAGTTTAAAATGGATCACCTTAAATTTCATAATCAACCTCTTTGGAAGGAAGATATAGAAGTTGATGTTTTGGTTGCGGAAGAAGAGAAAAAAGTGTTGGTTCTTCACAATGATGATCACAATACGTTTGACTTTGTTATCGTTTCCCTGATAGATGTTTGTGAGCATACCATGGAACAAGCTGAACAATGCACTTGGCTGGTTCACTACAAAGGAAAATGTGAAGTCAAAACCGGAAGTTTTGATTTTCTGGAACCCATGTGTACAGCTCTGCTGGATCGCGGACTAAGTGCTGAAATTTTTTAAAGCCAAAAACTTATAAAAACAAAAAAACCACTCTTCCGAGTGGTTTTTGTTTTATCTAAAAACTTAGATTAAGCTTCTTCAGAATTTGTATCTGTTGTTTCAGCAGCTGGTGCTTCTTCAACTTTTACTTCTTCAACTTCTGCTGTTTTTGGTTTCTTTTCGTACAAAGGATTGTCATAATTGAAACCTGAGTCATCAGTTTTGTTGGCATTTGCCGCTCTTTCCGCATCCATTCTTGCTACTTCCGCTTTTGCTTTTGCAGCCGCTTCAGCTCTTTGGATAGACTCTTGGTCAGCTATAACCTCAAATTCAAAATCAACTTCAACTTCTCTGTGGAAACGGATTTTTGCTGTGTTCTTACCAAGACGTTTGATTGTACTTCCTGGAATTTTGATGTGTTTCTTTTCAATTTCCACACCAGCAGCGTTCAATGCATCCGCCAAATCACCATTGTTTACTGAACCAAATAATTTGTCTCCTGAACCAACTTTCGCATCGATTTTGATTTCAAGTCCTTCCAGTTTTGCTGATTTTTCCTGCGCTGCAGAAATAAGAGCCGCTTCTTCCGCTTTGCGCGTTTCAAGGGTTTTGTTTAATTCTTCTCTTTGTTTAGCAGTTGCAATAACAGCTTTTCCCTGAGGAATCAAGAAGTTACGTGCGTATCCCGGTTTTACGGAAACGATTTCGAATTCAAAACCTAAATTTTCTACATCTTGCTTTAAAATAACGTCCATTTTATTCTCTTTTTTAGGTTTTACTTATTTTAACTGATCCCCGATAAACGGCATCAAAGCCATGTGTCTTGCACGTTTGATAGCTTGTGAAACTTTTCTCTGGTATTTCAAAGAAGTACCTGTGTAACGGCGAGGTAAAATTTTCCCCTGCTCGTTTACAAACTGCAACAAGAAATCTGGATCTTTGTAATCCACATATTTAATTCCGTATTTTTTGAAACGACAGAATTTCTTGGTTGTTTGTGTCTGAATATCTAATTGGGATAAATAACGGATTTCGCTTTCTCCTCCTTCTGCTGCTTTTTTTGCTAATTCATCAATTGCCATGATTCTCTTTTTTAAGCGTTAGACTTTTCTGATTTTAACTTAGTTCTGCGTTTTTCAGCCCAGTCAATACCGTGCTTATCCAATTTCACAGTCAAATAACGGATGATACGCTCGTCACGTTTGTACATTAATTCAAGACCGGCCACAACTTCGTTATTTTCAGTTTTGAATTCCAACAAATGGTAAAAACCATTGCGTTTGTTCTGAATTGGGTAAGCTAATTTTTTCAAGCCCCAATTTTCTTTTGCTACGATTTCCGCGTTGCTTTCTGCAAGGAAATCTTCTACTTTTTTTACTGCTTCCTCCACCTGCGCGTCAGATAGAACGGGAGTTAAAATGAAAACAGTTTCGTAATGAGTCATTTAAATAATTTTTAATTTGGGTTGCAAATATAGCGTTTCTTTTAGATTTGAACAAACATCAAGTTGTGTTATTTTTCCTAAAAAATGGTATATCCTAATATGAAGGAAAAATTGGTATAATCTGAACTCCAATTATAATAACCGCTCAGGATATCTTTTCCTGTATCCAATCTTAACTGCGCGCTGTATTTATCCAAAAACTTATAACCCAATCCAAATGTAAAATTGTTATTATTTGCCTCGAGGTTAAGTTTGTTAAGACCTGAACCGTCAGTGCGAGTGAACTCTACAAAAGAGTCACCAACTCCTAATTCAACCACATAAGCTGCATCAATAAAAATTTTGGATTTATCATTTAAAAAGAAATAATGTCTGAATCCTACCGGAATGTTTATGGCATTGTATTGGAGTTTCGTAGTTAGCTTTCCGCCCGATACATTTCCTGCATCCGTAGTTTGCTCACCTTTAAAAGTTATATATGTGCCTTCAGCAAAAATGGCCCATTTGTTTTTATTAAAGGGCAGTACATATTCAATCTCCAATCCAGCAGATAACCCGATTTTGTTGCCCAAGTCAATGTCACGATCTGATAGTGTCG
This sequence comes from Bacteroidota bacterium, assembly GCA_023388015.1. Classification (GTDB taxonomy): domain Bacteria; phylum Bacteroidota; class Bacteroidia; order Flavobacteriales; family Weeksellaceae; genus Moheibacter. The sequence goes on along the minus strand of JAEWHB010000229.1, from coordinate 1,016 downwards.
AATTGTTTATGCTAAGGGATGAACTATAAATACGAGGTCTTATGGTTAAATTTATATTTCCTTTATTTGCTACACCTATCTCTTGAACGGGTTCCTTCCCACAATTGTTAAAATCCACAAAAACTCTCGTCAGAGAATTTTGTTTGTATTCCATTTTTTCAACTCTTTCTTTTGTGATTCCATCACATTTTAAATCATTGAAAATTTGTCTTTTGTATTGCTCGTTGGTTGCAATTTTATTGGAACTTAATAAATATCTTTTGTACACCAATTGTTTTACTTCTTCATTGTTGATGTCATAAAAATAGCGGATAAGATTATCTTCGGTATACTGATACAGGTTTGCCTGACCTCCTACTAAAACCTTTAAGAAAATTGTTTCATCATTGAATATAGGCTGCGCTGTATCGCTGAGACGCCCGACAATATCACTAGATCTGTCCAGCTGTACTTTATGCTTTACATATTTGGAATCCTCATATATTCCAAACTCTCTCACATTATTGAGTGTACCTTTTTGAGCATTATCATCTTCACTCAATTTATATTCAAATTCAGCCGGATTATTCTTCCAATCAACATTTCTTATGAGACACTCAGTGCGATTGTGGGATTCGTCTATAAAATAACCCCTTTCATATTTAATCTGACCAAAAACGAAGGAAAATGATAAAGGTAAAAGAATCAATAGAAGATTTTTCATAATATTTAAGTTTAAACCAAAACTATAAATTTATTTGGATTTCCACCTAATTTGTTTAAAAGCTGCTTCCCTGTCTAGCTTAAGGCTGCTTGCTTCAACAACAATTGGTCATAAATACTGCGTGTAGTTGGCTTACTTCCACCCGTATGAAAAATAAACATCCCGGTTTCCACGTTGAGATAAAGCTTTTCCTGGCCGTCGTTGATACTGAACCATTTCAGAAGTCCATTAATCAGGTTTTCTCCTTCCCAAAATACTTTTGAATTTCTCAAATCAAATTCATGTTCAAATCCGGTTGTACTTTTGAAAATAA
>JAEWHB010000212.1 GCA_023388015.1 Bacteroidota bacterium | reverse complement strand
ACGTAGGCGAATTGGATCAAATGGCGCTGGCGCCTTGTCATGCTTTTTTCCAGTTCTATGTGGCCGACGGCAAATTGTCCTTGCAATTGTACCAAAGAAGTGCCGATATCTTTCTGGGTGTGCCTTTTAACATTGCTTCTTATGCGCTTTTGCTGAAGATGATGGCACAGGTGTGTGATTTGAAAGAAGGTGATTTCATCCATACTTTTGGGGATGCGCATATTTATTCGAACCATTTTGAACAAATCGAATTGCAATTGTCGCGCGACCCGAAACCGCTTCCCACGATGAAAATCAATCCAGAAGTTAAAGATATTTTCAATTTCAAATTCGAGGATTTCACTTTGGAGAATTATGATCCGCATCCGCATATCAAGGGTGCTGTGGCGGTTTAATTGATTTTTATTTAAGAATTATTCCAACAAATTAAATCATGACACTGAATGAGTTTAAGCTTGATGAGACCAATCATTTCATCGCCATGGAATATTATTATTTAATTGCAAATAGAATCTATTTAATCTTGATTTTGGAAGACCAGCTTATTGGAATAAAAGCAAATGGACTCATTTCAGCTCCCAACGAATTTAGTTTTTTATTTAATGAAGTTTCTGAAGATTTATCAAACCCAAATTCCTATTTAAATCCAAAATATATAGATAAAGTCAAGAACTTGAATTTAGTTGATGGAAGCATTTTAAAAAACAATAAAGAAAACTTCATAATTCAAAAATCTGACATTAAGTCTGCAATTTACAATCCTTACAAAAAATTTGGAATGGGACCTTATCCGCATGACGGTCGCGTAACAATTAAGACTATAAGCAACGAAAAACGTGAGTTTATAATTCTGGGGAATCAATCAGGCAAAAAAATAGCAGAACTTATAAAGTAATTCCCACAACTTAACAACCCTTTCACAAACCGAAGTAACAATTTTCTTTATCTTTCGACCAATTTTGTTTAAAATTCAGTTCAAAATGAGAAAAGAATTATTCAGCATAGCATTTACTTTTTGTATTTCCATCAGTGCCTATTCCCAAGTTACAGAAACCCTTCCCCCGAGTTATCGGGAAAATCAATCCAATAAAATGGAGATTTTTCGTGCCGAAGCCGAACGCCTTACTGCGCTTGTTCATACCAAACTCGACTTGAAATTTGACTGGGAAAAAGAACACGTAAACGGCGAAGCCTGGATTACTGCAAGGCCTTATTTCTATGATACAAATAAATTGATTCTTGACGCCAAAGCCATGTTGATCCATGAAGTTTCTTTGGTTACGGGCAACACCAAAAAGAAATTGAATTTTACCAATGACGAATGGCAATTGTTCATCGACTTGGACAAAACCTACAAACGAAATCAAGAATACACGGTTTACATCAAATACACCGCCCGACCTAACGAAGTAAAACAAGAAGGAAGCGCTGCCATTGCCGATGCAAAAGGACTTTATTTCATCAATGCGCAAGGAACCGATCCTGACAAACCGACTCAAATCTGGACGCAAGGCGAAACCGAATCTTCATCTTGCTGGTTCCCGACAATTGACAAACCCAATCAGAAAACTTCACAAGAAATTTACCTGACTGTTCCCGATAAATTCGTGACACTTTCCAATGGAAAACTGGAAAAACAAACCAAAAACTCAGACGGAACCCGAACCGATTATTGGAACTTTAAAGAAAAACATGCGCCTTATCTTTTCTTTGTAGGCGTTGGTGATTATGCCATCTTTAAAGACAAATGGAAAAACATCGACGTGGATTATTATGTCGAACATGAATATGCGCCTTATGCCAAAGATATTTTCGGAAATACACCCGAAATGCTGACTTTCTTTTCGGAATTATTGAATTACGAATATCCTTGGAATAAATACCACCAGATTGCTTCGCGGGATTACATCAGTGGTGCAATGGAAAATACAACTGCCGTTATTTTTGCAGAAGATGTTCAGCAAAAACCCGGTCAGCTAATCGACAAAAACCGCTGGGAAGGCACCATTGCTCACGAACTATTTCACCATTGGTTCGGGGATTTGGTTACAACCGAAAGTTGGGGAAATCTTACAGTAAACGAATCATTGGCGAATTATTCTGAATTTCTTTGGTTCGAACACAAATATGGAAAAGACCGCGCTGAAGAAGACCGATATGATGACCTTCAAGGTTACAAAATGGATCCGGCCAACTTCAATAAAAATTTAGTTCGTGCTCATTATGATGCCCGCGAAGATATGTTTGACGGCGTTTCGTACAACAAAGGCGGAAAAGGCGTTTTGCACATGTTGAGAAGTTTCCTGGGCGATGAAGCTTTCTTTGGCGGGCTCAGCAAATACCTCCACGATTACGAATACGGAACAGCCGAAGCAGTCCAAATCCGTTTGGCAATGGAAGCCGTAAGCGGACGCGATTTGAACTGGTTTTTTGACCAATGGTATTTCGCCAACGGACATCCGCAATTAAACATAGCTTACGATTATAATTCGGCCAATAAAAAAGTAAAAGTTACAGTTGTTCAGACGCAAACCAATTTATTTGAATTCCCGTTTAGTTTTGATGTTGTTGTGGATGGAAAACCTACACGCCATCAAGTCTGGATTTCCAAAAAGAAAGAAAACTCATTCCAATTCGATGCTTCAAAAGCGCCTGAAGTGGTGATTCCAAATGCAGATCAGGATATTTTATGCGACCTGAATGAAACAAAACCGCTTGAAGCTTTTGCGGCTCAATATAAAGTTGCGAAAGACGAATTCACATCAAGATTATTAGCGCTTGAAAAACTGAAAGATGCCCAATCCACAAACGAAACGGCCTTGAATACTTTGGTCGCTGCGCTAAATGATCCTTACGAAGGAATTCGTGTACGAACCATCAATTTCCTGGATGCAAATGACGCCAAAGTCAAGTCCAAAACCATTTCGGTTTTGAAAAAACTGGCAGCATCCGATCCACGAACGCCGGTTCAGGCAGCAGCTTTGAATAAATTAGACGAAATGGGCGAAACTGATTTGACAATATTTCAAAATGGATTGAAATCAAAATCTTTTAGCGTTCAGGCAGCTTCGGCAGCCGGAATTCTGAGAATCGACCCTTCCAAAACTGCTGAACTTGCTTCGCTTGAAGACGAGGTTTTGGCTAC
>JAEWHB010000168.1 GCA_023388015.1 Bacteroidota bacterium | reverse complement strand
TATGAATGATTCCCTTTCCCACAAAGGTTTTGGCATCTACTTTTGTCACCATCATCACACCGTCATTTCGGAAGACGATGATGTCGTCAATGTCGGAACATTCAAATAAAAATTCGTCTTTTTTAAGCGAAGTTCCTATAAACCCTTCCGTTCGATCTACATAAAAACGCACGTTGGCAACGGCAACTTTGGTGGCATCAATGTTGTCAAACACCCGGATTTCCGTCTTGCGTTCGCGGCCTTTTCCGTATTTGGTTTTCAGATTTTTATAATAATCCACCGCATAATCAATCAGATTTTCCAGATGGAATTTTACTTGTTCGATTTTCCCTTCCAATGATTCAAGGAATTGTTGGGCTTTGTCCAAATCAAATTTAGAAATACGTTTGATGCGGATTTCGGTAAGTCGAACGATGTCTTCTTCGGTAACTTCGCGAAGCAAATGACCTGTAAAGGGCTTCAAACCTTTGTCAATAGCTTGAATCACGCCTTCCCAGGTTTCTTCTTCTTCAATATCGTGGTAAATTCGGTTTTCGATGAAAATTCTTTCGAGTGAAGAAAAATGCCATTGTTCTTGTAATTCGTTCAGTTCGATTTCCAGTTCGCGTTTCAGCAAAGCAACGGTATGGTCTGTGTTTCTCCTCAGAATTTCCGAAACATTTAAAAATTCCGGGCGGTTGACGTTGATGACACAAGCATTGGGCGAAATGGAAATTTCGCAGTCCGTAAAGGCATAAAGTGCATCAATCATTTTGTCGGGCGAAATTCCAGGTGCCAAATGAACTAGAATTTCTACATTTTCGGCGGTGTTGTCTTCTATTTTCTTGATTTTGATTTTCCCTTTGTCATTGGCTTTCAAAATCGAATCGATCAAACTTCCCGTCGTTGTCCCGAACGGTATTTCGGTAATTTTCAGCATTAATTTATCTTCTTGCTGAATTTTGGCGCGCACCCGAACTTTTCCGCCACGCTGTCCGTCGTTATAGTCACTTATATCGACAAAACCACCGGTCAGAAAATCGGGATATAAAACAAATTTTTTTCCTCTTAAATAAGCGATGGAAGCATCAATTAACTCATTAAAATTATGCGGAAGGACTTTGGTTGACAATCCTACGGCAATTCCTTCAACACCTTGTGCGAGCAACAGAGGGAATTTCATCGGCAGGTTGTCGGGCTCTTTGTTCCGACCGTCATAGGAGGGAAGCCATTCTGTGGTTTTGGGATTGAAAACCACTTCCAGCGCAAAGGGAGTAAGGCGTGCCTCAATATATCGTGCTGCAGCTGCACCGTCACCCGTCAGGACATTTCCCCAGTTTCCTTGTGTGTCGATGAGCAATTCTTTCTGACCTATTTGCACCATGGCATCGGTAATGGCCATATCGCCATGCGGATGATATTTCATGGTGTTTCCAACAACATTGGCGACTTTGTTGTAACGACCGTCTTCCAATTCTCTCATGGAATGCATAATCCGGCGCTGTACAGGTTTTAATCCGTCAAAAACAGAGGGAATCGCCCTTTCCAGAATTACGTAGGATGCATAATCGAGGAACCAATCCTCATACATTCCAGATATCTTTTTGATGGTTTCTTCGTGTTGTTGTTCGCTCATTATGAATTAACTTCTTCTAAATTAAGGATGTTGTTTTCTTGATTTCGTTTTAAGATACGGTTAAGGGATATTTTTAAATCTGAAATTTCACTTTTATTCAAATAAGTTACATTGAATGACAATTTTGCCACTCCGGAATGAGAGCGTTTGCTGGTAACATAGAGTTCCAGTTTTTTGTGTAAAAAACTGCTTTTTATTTTGAACGAAACCAATTTGTTTTTTGGGAAATCTACAATTAATCTTGTTCTGGGAAAATATTTAACCCAAAATGCATCTTGGGTTTTGATGTTCAGAACTTCTCCGTCACTGCAGTATTCCACATGCTGGTGACCGAATTTGTAAAATAAATAAATCAGCAATAGGAAAAGTATGATGTAAACGTATGGCTGTGCAATTTTCGTAAGATAAGGAATAGGAATAAAAATCAGTATTATACTGAATATTAGCCCCATAACTAGTAGCGTGTAAAAGGCTTCTATGTAAATATTTACTCTTTTGTTGTTAATTCTCATGGTGTTTTTTTAAACATCGGTTTTCAGATTTCGTACTATGAATTCCTGGCGGTCGGGTGTGTTTTTACCCATGTAAAATTCAAGTAAATTCTCTATTGTGGTATCTTTCCCAATCATCACCGGTTCGAGTCGCATATCTTTTCCGATGAAATTCTTGAATTCGTCAGGCGAAATTTCTCCTAAACCTTTAAAACGTGTGATTTCAGGATTTTTGCCCAGTTCATTGAGGGCATTTACTCTTTCTTCTTCGGTATAACAATAGCGGGTTTCTTTTTTATTTCGAACTCTGAACAAAGGTGTTTGTAAAATATACAAATGTCCTTCGCGAACTAAATCCGGGAAGAATTGCAGGAAAAATGTAATCAGAAGCAGTCTGATGTGCATTCCGTCCACGTCGGCATCGGTCGCAATGACCACATTGTTGTAACGAAGTTCTTCCAATCCGTCTTCGATGTTCAACGCGGCTTGCAATAAGTTAAATTCTTCATTTTCATACACAATTTTTTTGGTCAAACCATAAGAATTGAGAGGTTTACCGCGCAAGCTGAAAACCGCCTGAGTTTCCACATTCCGGCTTTTGGTAATCGAACCACTTGCCGAATCTCCTTCCGTAATGAATATGGTGGTATCTAACTTTCTTTCAGATTTCTGATCGTTATAGTGCTGACGACAATCCCGAAGTTTTTTATTGTGCAAACTAACTTTTTTTGCTCGTTCACGCGCCAGTTTCTGAATGCCCGAAAGTTCTTTTCGTTCTAATTCTGCTTGTTTGATTTTTCGTTCGAGATTTTGAGCCGCTTCCGGATTTTTATGTAAATAATTGTCCAGATTTGTTTTGACAAAATCATTGACAAAAGTTCTGACAGTCGAAAGTCCGGGTCCCATATCAGTTGAACCCAATTTGGTTTTGGTTTGGGATTCAAAAACCGGTTCTTCTACTTTTACGGCAATCGCAGAAATAATCGATTTGCGGATGTCGCTCGGATCGTAGTTTTTATTGTAAAACTCCCGAGCGGTCTTCACGATTGCTTCTTTGAATGCGGCCAAGTGCGTTCCGCCTTGTGTGGTGTTTTGCCCGTTTACGAAGGAATAATAAGTTTCGGAATAGGATTTTCCGCTGTGCGTAAGCGCGATTTCGATGTCGTCTCCCTTGAGATGGATGATATCGTAAACAATTTCTTCGTCGATATTGTCCTGAAGCAAATCTTTCAATCCGTTTTCCGAATAGAATTCCTCGCCATTGAAGATGATCTTGAGTCCGGGATTCAGATACACATAGTTTTTGAGCATCTTTTCCACATATTCCTTTCGGAACTTATAATTCTTGAAAACTTCCGCATCGGGAATAAAAGTCATTTTGGTTCCCTTGCGAATTGTTGTGTCTTTTTCGGGTTCTTCGTTTGTGAGGTTTCCGTATTGGAATTCGGCAATTCGGGTTTTGTTGTCCCGAATGGATTGCACTCTGAAATAAGAAGAAAGCGCATTTACGGCTTTGGTTCCAACGCCATTCAGTCCGACTGATTTTTTGAATGCGCGAGAATCGTATTTACCACCGGTATTCATTTTGGAAACCACATCAACCATTTTTCCGAGTGGAATTCCACGTCCGTAATCCCTAACGGTCACCTCATTTTCCGAAACCGAAATTTCGATGGTTTTGCCGGCGCCCATTACAAATTCATCGATGGAATTGTCAATGATTTCCTTTAGTAAAATGTAAATACCATCGTCCTGAGAAGACCCATCCCCAAGTTTCCCGATATACATCCCCGGGCGCATCCGTATGTGTTCGCGCCAGTCAAGGGTTTTGATATTGTCTTCCGTATAATTTGCTGTGCTGAGCGATAAAGTGTTTTCCGCAAGATTTTCAGTCATAGCTACAAAAATAAGAAATTTACACCTCGTTTTCAAGTAGTTCAAAAATGATTTTTCAAAGCTTTTTCAATAGGCGCTGAAAAGTCTTACTCAACTTAATCAAAATTTTAGATTTTGTATATTTGCTAGGAGAAAATCTATTGAAAATGAAATTACTATTGGAGATTAAAGACAGTAAAGCCCAACATTTGTGGGAAGTCTTAAAAAGTATTCCTTACGTAAAGACAACTATTATTTCCGATGAAAAAGCTAGGCTGTTGAAAGAGGTAAAGGAAGCAGTGAGTGAAGTAAATCAAATGAAAAGGGGGGAGTTGAAAGCACGGTCGGCAAGAGAAATATTGGATGAGTTATAAGATTTTTACAACTCCTGTCTTTGAGAAACAATTAAAACGGCTTTCCAAAAAATATTCTTCACTTAAAAAAGAATATTCAAACTTGTAGGATGAATTAGAAGAAAACCCTGTTCAAGGGAAGGCTTTAGGTAAAAACTGCTATAAAATACGTCTCGTAATTGCATCAAAAGGTAAAGGTAAATCCGGAGGTGCAAGAGTGATTTTTCATCTTATAATTTCAGATGAAACAGTTTATCTACTAACTATTTACGACAAATCAGAAAAAGAAAGTCTTGATGAAGCTGAGTTAAAGAATGTTACTTCAGCAGATTATAGATTTAGAAAATTAATGAGTTTTAAATGAATTTAATTTCCAAACTCCCAAACGTAGGAACCACTATTTTTACCGTGATGTCACAACTGGCACAGCAACACAATGCGGTAAATCTTTCGCAAGGTTTCCCTGATTTTGATTGTTCGCCCGAACTTATTGAATTGGTAAATTCCTTTATGAAAAAGGGTTTTAATCAATATTCGCCCATGATGGGTGTGAAAGAACTTCGGGAAGGAATTGCCCAAAAAACCGAAGATTTATACGGCTCGGTTTATCATCCAGAAAAAGAAGTAACCGTTACGGCCGGCGGTTCCGAAGCGATTTTCTCGTCGATTGCTTCGGTAATAAATCCCGGCGATGAAGTCATCATTTTTGAACCGGCTTATGATATTTATCGGCCTTCCGTTGAATTATTTGGCGGAATTGTAAAAGCAGTTCAACTAAAATCGCCCGATTTTCAAATCGACTGGCAGGAAGTCAGAAATTTGGTTTCCGATAAAACCAAACTCATCGTTCTCAACAATCCGAACAATCCCGCGACTTCGGTTTTGACGGAAATTGATTTCAGAGAATTAACCCAAATTGTTCAAAACACGGATATTCTGATTTTGAGTGACGAAGTGTATGAGCACATTGTTTTCGATGGAATTCAGCACCTCAGCATCAGTCAGTTCCCTGAGTTGAAAGAAAGAAGTTTCCTGACGGCTTCCTTCGGCAAACTTTACCATATCACAGGTTGGAAAATCGGATATGTATTAGCGCCCGAATTTTTGACCAAAGAATTTCGTAAAGTGCATCAGTTCAATGCGTTTTGTGTGAATACGCCCATTCAGTATGCGATTGCGGAATTCCTGAAACGTAAAGAAGAATACCTGAATTTATCTGCTTTTTTTCAAGAGAAACGCGACTTTTTTATAGAAGGATTAAGTCAGACGAAATTCAAGTTTTTAAAACCCAAAGGCACTTATTTCCTTTTGGGCGATTATTCGGAAATTTCCGATGTCAACGATGTCGAATTTTCAAAATTCCTGACTGAAAATCACCAAGTAACTGTGGTTCCGGTTTCGGCTTTTTATGAAAATTCGCCCGATCAGAAACTGGTTCGTTTTTGTTTCGCCAAAAAAGAAGAAACTTTGGAAAAAGCCATTGAAAACCTTCGTTATTTAGGGTAATCCGGATTTTCATAAAGATTTACAAAAACCCCCATTTGCTTGTAAGATTGCAGTAATTTCCAATCCTGCATCAATGTGTGAATGTCTTCATCTGAAGTTCCATTTTCAATGTTGGACAAAATGATAAAACGTTGTTGGGATGTGTCCAGTTCCGGATAAATTTCTGCGGAAGGTTCTTTTAAATCAATAAATTGAGGATTGTTTAAATTGAGATTTGTTCCGGTTTGTGTTTTGGGAATATTATTTTCTACTAAATAATTTTCCATTTTATCGCGTAGCGGAAAATAATTCAGATAGGCAAAACTCGTGTCCCAGCCTTGGGAAATTGTAGGTGGCCAAATCCAGAAATGTCCGGTTAGAAAAGCAATAAACAAATAAATTGTAGAAATTTTTTGCCATTTCACTGCTTTCATTAATTCGAAAATTAAATTTAAACAAAGAGCAGTTGCAATCAGGTAAGTGATGAGGTAATACCGTGGATTTACGGGATTGGTCATCATCGTAAACAGCGCGCTTAAAACGGAAAACAGGACAAAAAAACTAATGATCAGTCTTTTATTTTCAGATGAAATTTTGTGCCATTTTTGTTTCTTAAATAAACGGATTAACAGCATTCCCAATAAAGCAAACATGAAAATTCTTCCCGTTTCCAAAACGGATTTTACAATGGATGCGATATTTTTGACAATGAGTATGACTCCGGCCATTTCCCGGTGTGCATGTCCGGGTTTTTTTAAAATCCATCCCAATAATTGGTAGTGGTAAATTAGAAATATGCCAAACATCAGGACTGGAAAAATATAGGAAATCCACAAAAATTCTTGTCGGGTCTTTTTGAGTTTAAACCAATAAAATAAGAAATCAATCAGTAATAAAGATGCAAAAATGCTCACTCCTCTCAGATTTGAAAACAAAATGCCGGTAAGGGCAATTGAATAAAACACTTTCTCATTACGATAAATTGAATTCAGCCCCAATAAGGTGAAGAAAAGCAACATCATATCGTTGTTTAAGATGGTGGTTTGAGCCAGTAGTGTTGGTTCTACCATTACAATCAGTAATGCAATTGCAGGAACCTGCGAAATCTTATTGTCTCGTAAAAAGCGGATCAATTGCCAAAAAGCACCTAGGTTAAAAAGAAGCAATAACAGCCGGCTATTTTCCAGTGTTCTTTCTGTTATAGACCATGTGAAAGCGAGTGAAAGTTCCCACAATGGAGGATGGCCAGCAGAGATTTCGTCTGGAATTACAAATTGAGAAAAATTATTTTCCAGAAACCAGGTTGCCCTTATAGATTTTGAAAATGCGTCCCAGAAAAAAGGAACATTCATCGTCAAAAAATAAAGCATCACCAAAAAGATGACCGCGCCAAAAAATAAATAATTATATGGTTTTTCAACCTTAAACATTGAAAAGGAAATGCATCACATCACCGTCTTGCACAATGTAATTTTTTCCTTCTACGCCCAGTTTCCCCGCCTCTCTACATTTTGATTCCGAACCATACGTAATGAAATCATCGTATTTAATTACTTCCGCCCGAATGAATCCTTTTTCAAAATCGGTGTGAATCACACCGGCAGCCTGAGGAGCTGTAAAACCTTTATTAATCGTCCATGCACGCACTTCTTTTACACCTGCAGTGAAATAAGTCTGAAGATTCAGTAACTGATAAGCCGAACGGATGAGTCGGTTGACACCCGGCTCGTCCAGTCCCATTTCTTCCAAAAACATCTGACGCTCGTCGTAAGTTTCCAGTTCGGTGATGTCCGCTTCAATCTGAGCCGCCAAAACCAAAACTTCTGCATCTTCATTTTTCACCGCTTCTTTGACTGCATCTACATGCGCATTTCCGTTTTTGACAGAAGATTCGTCCACATTGCACAGGTACAAAACAGGTTTGAAAGTAATCAGATGAAGTTCATTCATGATTTCGGTTTCATTATCATTCAAATCCATTTCGCGCAGATTCTTCCCCTGTTCCAAATGCTCTTTGGCAAGGGTTAAAACCTCTAAAATTTCAATTTCTTTTTTGTCGCCTACTCTCGCAGCTTTTTTGGATTTATCCATTCGTTTTTCAACTGTTTCCAAATCTTTCAGTTGAAGTTCGATGTCTATCGTTTCCTTATCCCTAACAGGATTAATGGAGCCGTCAACGTGCGTGATATTGTCATTTTCAAAACAACGCAAAACGTGGATGATGGCGTTACATTCGCGAATGTTTCCTAAAAATTGGTTGCCCAGACCTTCCCCTTTACTCGCACCTTTTACCAAACCGGCGATGTCTACAATTTCTACAACTGCAGGCAATACGCGTTCCGGTTTCACCAACTCCTCCAGTTTGTAAAGCCTCGGATCCGGCACAGAAACCGTTCCCACATTGGGTTCTATGGTACAGAAAGGATAATTTGCCGATTGCGCTTTGGCATTGGACAAACAGTTAAAAAGCGTTGATTTTCCTACATTCGGCAATCCGACAATTCCACATTTCATTTGCTAAAGTTTTATTTGTTTTTTTGAAAGACTAAAAGGATTTCCTGCAGTCATTTCAAAATTCTGTGATTCAAAAAATTTCGTGCAAAGATAAGATTTTCGTTTATACGAATTTCGTCATTCGAATTTCGAACTTCGTTTTGTATTTTTGCAGTCTATGCCCGAACAAATCACCATCCGTATTTCGCCCCAGGATTTTGCAAACGAAAATCTTTTAAAACAACATATCGCAAATGCGGTAAATCTCAAACCTGAAAAAATCAGCGCCTATCAGATTCTACGTCAATCTTTGGATGCCCGCAACCGAAACATTTTCTATCAACTGCAAATCAATGTTTTTGCAGGCGAACCTTTTGAAGATGCTTTTGCGTTTGATGCGCCTTTGCAAAATGTTTCAGGTGCCACACCGGTTTTGATTGCCGGCGCCGGTCCTGCCGGACTTTTTGCGGCTTTACGGTTGATCGAATCCGGATTAAAACCTGTGATTATCGAACGCGGAAAAGACGTTCGGGAACGTCGGCGTGATTTGGCAGCGATGAACAAAGAAGGAATCGTGAATCCCGAATCGAATTATTGTTTTGGTGAAGGTGGTGCCGGAACTTATTCCGACGGAAAATTGTACACCCGTTCCACCAAACGCGGAAATATTTTGAAATCTTTGCAATGGTTTCATCATTTCGGAGCGACGGAAAGGATTTTGCAAGAAGCGCATCCGCACATCGGAACTAACAAATTGCCGGGAATTATCGCCAAAATGCGTGAAACGATTATTGAATGTGGTGGGGAAGTTTTGTTTAATTCAAAAATGACTGATATTCTCATTGAAGGAAATCAATTGAAAGGCGTCCGGATTAACGACGAATTTAATCTGGAATCTCAAGCTTTGATTTTGGCGACGGGACATTCGGCGCGCGATATTTTTTATATGTTGGAAGAAAAGCAAATCGAAGTCGAAGCCAAACCTTTTGCCTTGGGCGTTCGGATTGAGCATCCGCAAAGTTTGATTGATTCCATTCAATACCATTGTTCGCCCACGGATTTCCGAAACGAATTTCTGCCTGCTGCTTCTTATTCGGTTGTCAGCCAGGAAAAGGGAAGAGGTGTTTTTTCTTTTTGTATGTGTCCGGGCGGAATCATTGCGCCGGCGAGCACCGAAGAAGGAGAATTGGTCGTAAACGGCTGGTCGCCTTCCAAACGCGATGGTCAGTTTGCCAATTCAGGAATGGTCGTAGCGGTCGATCAGAAGGATTTTGCGAGTTATGGTTTCACCGGAAATTTAGCCGGAATGAAATTCCAGCAAATGGTGGAAAAGAAAGCCTGGGAATTAGGCGGCGGAAAATTGGTTGCACCTGCGCAAAGAATGACCGATTTTGTGAAAGGAATTCGTTCGCAGACCTTGCCTGAATCTTCCTATTTGCCGGGGACGAATTCGGCACAGTTGAACCAGATTTTACCGATTGAAATTTATGCTTCCATGCGAAACGGATTTGAATCATTTGGGAAAAAGATGAAAGGATATTATACCGAAGAAGCGATAGTTTTGGCGACCGAAAGCCGTACATCTTCGCCTGTTAAAATTCCAAGAAATCAGGAAGATTTACAACATACCCAAATCAAAGGTTTATTTCCCTGCGGCGAAGGAGCCGGATATGCCGGCGGCATTATTTCAGCGGCGATGGATGGGGAGAAAGTGGCGGAAGCGGTTTTTCGTTTTTATCGTTTGTAATAAATGGGTTTACGACTTCCGTGGCGGATTCTTAAAATCCTGATTTCTTTCTCCGTTATACGAAATGAAACTCTGTAAGAATTTGAAAATAAAACCCGATAACTTCCATCATTTTGGAATCTGAATTTATCTAAGTTGTATTGTTGATAGGTTTGAGGAAGATTTTTTATTTTGGTAAGTAGTTCTTTTTCGAATTTTTTGGAATAGCTCTCAGCATCGTTTTCTTCAAAAAATTCGAGCGCAGAAATTAAATTTTTAAGAGCGGTTTTGTTCCATTTAATTTCCATTAGACCGATTTTCTTCTGTTCTCAAGAAGCTTTTCAACATCGCGATGATCAATAAATTCGCCGGAATCAATTTCATCATCTGCTTTATCCAAATCCTGATTATAATTTTTCAAAAGTTCAGAATGAATCAAGTTTTCATCTGCTTCCTGTATGGTTTGGAATTTAAAATTCAAACTCTTCAAAAAGGCAAGTAAGACTTTTTCCTCTTGTTCGTTTTGTGTATTTATAAGAATGCTCATAATGTAAAATTACGAAAAAAATCAAAGCGTCAACTGATGGAAAGCATCTTCCAGACTTTTGTATTGTCCTTTGAATTCTTCTATCGGGCTGTCCGAAACGATTTTCCCTTTGTTGAGCAAAATCACACGCGAACAAAGCGCTTCGACTTCCTGCATGATGTGCGTGGATAAAATCACGGTTTTGCTTTTTCCGATTTCCCGGATGACTTCCCGAATTTCCAGAATTTGGTTGGGGTCAAGTCCGTTGGTAGGTTCATCGAGAATTAAAATTTCGGGATTGGATAAAATCGCTTGCGCCAACCCAACGCGTTGCTTGTATCCTTTGGATAGTTGTCCAATTTTTTTATGACTTTCGGGCGTTAAACCTACTTTTTTGATAACTTCTTCAATACGTTCCTTCTTTTCATTTCGGATGTTGGCTACGAATTTTAAATATTCGCGGACATACATTTCGTAGTACAAAGGATTATTTTCCGGAAGAAATCCAATTCTTTTTTTGGTTTCAATGGGTTGGTTCAGAACAGAAAATTCATCGACTTTGATTTCTCCTGAATCGGGAATGATTGCTCCGGTCACACTTTTCATCAAAGTGGATTTTCCGGCACCATTGGGTCCCAAAAGTCCGACTACTTCACCACTTTTGATGGAAAATGAAACAGAATCCAATGCTTTTTGGTTGCCGTAGCTTTTGGTCAAGGATGAAATCAGGATGCCCATTTTATGATTTTTAGGTAGCAAAAATAGGGATTATGTTTTACCCTTGGTATGTATGGAGATAAGATTTTTAACCCCACGGTTGAAACCGTGGGTTAGAAATTAATCACACCTTAGGAGTTCGTTCATCACAAAAAATAGACATTATGGCAGTATTTGAAATTGGCATTTAATTTGTACTTTTGCATCCCGAATATTCGGAAGAATTATCGGATTCGTTGTTTGAAATTATGGGGCTGACCGGTTTTGACAGCAAGGTCAATAGACGGAGTAAGCATGCCGTGGAATGTTGTGTACCCACGTTAATCAGGCACTTCAACCATTTAACTGGCAACAACAATTACGCTTTAGCTGCCTAATTGATCGAATCATAGTAGATCTTGGCGCATCTCTACAAGGTAGGGAAGCTAAATGTCTCTCAAATGCCTTTCCTTACGGCGTTTGATCAAGAGGCACAGAAATGTGAGGATAGACAAGATGGCGTTTCGGAGTCTTGTCGAAATTTAAGAAACTAAGTTGCAGATAGGGTGTTTGTTCTCGGTCTGTAATCGAAAACCAATAACAAAATAAGCATGTAGAAAGCACGTAGGTTGCTTGTTTGGACGCGGGTTCGAATCCCGCCAGCTCCACTAATTTTTCCTTGATTATTTTCAAATTATATAATGATGTTTTTGCTAAATTTGAGTTACTAACTTAAATCATTTCATTATGCAAATTCAACTTATTCAATCCAGAATTTATACCCTACGCGGATATAAAGTGATGCTCGATTTCGATTTGGCCGAACTTTATGAAACAGAAACAAGAACGCTCAAACAATCTGTCCGAAGGAATCAGGAAAGGTTTCCGGAAGATTTTATGTTTCAACTAGCTAAGTCAGAATGGAAAGAGCTTATCACAATTTGTGATAACCTACCTGAAAATATTCAGTTTAGTCCAACTACACCCTTTGCCTTCACAGAACAAGGTGTAGCGATGCTATCGGGCGTGCTCAAATCAAAAAAGGCTATTCAAACTAATATTGCGATTATGCGTGCATTTGTAGCGGTCAGACAGTTCGCACTGAACTACGTGGAACTCTCGCAAAAGATTATGGAAATCGAGAAACATCTGAACGGACAGGATGAAAGCATTAAGGATATTTTCCAAGCCATTCATTATTTACTCAAAGAAAATGAGGAAACTCAAAACCAAAAAGACCGTAAGAAGATCGGGTTTAAAAACTAATTTAACAAACCTTTTAGAATTCTTAAATCCATTTTCACAAACTATTTTCTAATTTCGCTCGGTAAGATTTAAAGAGCGATAAATTAATTGAGAAAATACTGAAATGCAAAGGTTTTTAATGATAATGATGGCCGGGTTTTTCATTCTTTCTTTTGTGAAGAATCCCGATTTGGAAGATAAATATGAACTTTCGCTAACAGCAAAAGGTTGCCACTTTCAAGTGATGGTCAATGAAAAAATGGTGATGGACGGCAAAACCTACCAAATGGTGAGTAAAAACCTGAACATCAATAAAGAACTTACTGACAGCGGGGCACAGAAAATTGATGTGAAAATGCTTCGCATCTCTCGCGAAATGCCTTTAAAAACCACTCAGGCGTATGTGAATCTAAAATTGGAAAAAATTTCAGGCGATTCCACAATTCTCATTAAAGAAGTCAAACTTCCGACTTTTCCTTATGATGAAGATGAACAACAGCCTCAATCAATCGGTGGATCCATTGAATTTACGGTTGCAGAACCTGAAAATAAATAGAATTTTATTTCGTTATCAATAGATGAAATATATTCTTAGTTTATTGATAATTAGTATCATTAGCTTTTCTTTTCTACGAAATGAGGAAAAGGCTATCTACAAAGTTTCTTTTTCCAGCGCGGATTGTTACTTCTTTATTTTGATTAATAACAAAACCGTTTACAAAAATGAAAAGCAATATAAAACCAACCGAAGTATTCCCATAAATGAATATTTAATAGATCAAGATTCTCAAAGAATTGAATATTTTATGTACAATCGTCATACGATGATGGAAATGACCGGAAAGTCCAATTTGGAAGTATATGTAACCAAACAAATTGGAGAGAAGATAGATACAGTTCATACATCTAATCTCATCAATTTTGGTTCTAAAGACGAGAAAGGGAAAATGAGATATGCTTCTAGAATTGGAGGACATGGATATTTTTTCTAAAACAAACTTCCAACCTCAGACTCCCAACTTCCATCAAAAAAAATTACCTTTGCAAAAGTTTTGGAAACAAAAACCGTTCATGATGTTCTGAAAAGATACGAATCTTCCGATTTCGTACAGAATTCCATTGCCCAAATTCAAAAAAATAATCAGTCAAAGATTCACGTCAGCGGACAAGTCGGTTCGTCGATTTCTTTTTTAACAAGCCAAATTATGCAACAATCAGGCAATCCTGTTTTGCTGATTTTGGACGATAAAGAAGAAGCGGCCTATATTTTAAATGAACTTGAAACAATTTTTTCAAAACAAGAAGTCCTTTTTCTTCCCGATTCTTATCGGCGTCCTTATGAAATCGAGGAAACCAACAATGCCAACGTGGTTTTGCGAACCGAAGTTCTAAACTCACTGAACGGCGCTAAAAAGCCGAGAATTGTGGTAACTTATTCCGAAGGTTTATTTGAAAAAGTGGTTACCCGAAAGGTTTTGAGTAAAAACACGCTGAAAATTTCCACGGGTGATTCGCTGGATATTGATTTTCTGAACGAAGTTTTATTTTCCTATGAATTCCATCGGGTGGATTTTGTGTCGGAACCGGGCGAATTCTCCATTCGTGGCGGAATTGTCGATGTTTTTTCTTTTTCCGAAGAGAAACCATATCGGATTTCGCTTT
>JAEWHB010000143.1 GCA_023388015.1 Bacteroidota bacterium | reverse complement strand
GAATGGAAATCGATGAGAATCCGCTTTTGAAAAATTTAGCCAAAGACAAGCAGATTGAGATCATTTATGAAGATGATGCGTTTTTAATTGTGAACAAACCTGCGGAATTGCTTTCGGTTCCCGGAATTGAAATTCAGGACTCAGTTTATACGAGATTGCAGGAGGTTTTAAACCCGATTGAACCTTTGATTATTCATCGACTCGATATGTCCACTTCGGGAATTTTGGTGGTAGCCAAAACCAAACAGGCACATAAAAACATTCAACAGCAATTCCTGAAACGAACTGTCGTAAAACGCTACACGGCTTTGTTAGACGGTATTTTGGAGAATGATGAAGGCGAAATTCAACTTCCTCTTCGTAGCGATATCACCGATCGGCCGCGACAAATGGTTTGTTTTGAAAACGGAAAAAAAGCCATCACCCGATGGAAGGCAATCGAAAGAAAAGACGAAAAAACCAAGGTTCATTTTTGGCCTTTGACCGGGCGAACACATCAATTAAGGATGCACTCCGCACATGAATTGGGTTTAAATGCGCCGATTCTGGGAGATGACCTTTACGGAAATCCGGCTGAAAGGCTTTATTTGCACGCCGCATATTTGGAATTCAAGCATCCCACAACACACGAAATTGTCAAATTTGATGTGAAAGAAAATTTTTAATACACAATTCGAAGTGGGAAGCTCACGTTGATAAAAATATGAGTTAAAAATATCCTCTTACGACGGAAAAGTGTGGTATTAATTTATCTCCCGCAGATAGCACAGATGTTCGCGGATTTTTTAACCATTAAGAAATTAAGAGAATTAAGTTCCAAACTCGAAAAAACACATATACTTTAAAGCAAGTCTTAATTCTAAAGCTCGAAATTCAAAGTTCGAAAGACGAAATTCGGAAGCTAAAAATTCCCTACTTTTGCTCAAATTTTGACTTTATGAATCCCGACATATTTGAATGGATTGGCTATGCAGCCTCAGTTTTTATTGTTTCATCCTTTCTTGTCAACAACATCAAATCCATCCGCATCATCAATATGATTGGTTGTTTGTGCTTTGTTGCCTACGGAACTTATTTTCAATTCTGGCCGGTGGTTATTCCCAATGCGATTTTGGTTTTTATTCAATTGTATTTCTTACTTTTCAAGGACAATAGAGTTAAGAGTTAAGAGTTATGGGTTAAGAGTAAATTTCTTAACTCTCAACTCAAAACGCAAAACACGTATGAAAAAACGCAAAATCATCACTTCGGTCATCAATAATTATCAGGGCGATCAGCGGGTGCAGAAAGTCTGTAATTCTCTGATGAAATTTGGTTTTGACGTGGAAGTGGTAGCGACCAATTTGCGTGGAAATCCCGAATTGAAATTCCCCTACCCGGTTCATGTTTTGTCCCTTTCGTCGCAAAGCGGAATGAAAATGTACCTGAATTTTAATTGGAAATTATTTCGAAAGCTATTGAAAATCACCAAGAAAGAGGATGTTTTATTGGCCAATGACCTCGATGCGCTTTTGCCGAATTACTTGGTGAGTAAAATCAAAGGATGCGAATTGGTATTTGACAGCCATGAAATTTTTTCGGAAGTTCCGACTTTGTACAATCGTCCGTTTCGCAAGAAAATCTGGAAGGCTTTGGAAGGTTTCATCGTTCCGAAAATCAAACATTTCTATACAGTCAGCGAGGGTTATGCGGACTGGTTTGAAAAGGCCTATAAAACACGTCCCGAAGTGATAATGAATGTCCCGATGGTTCAGCCGATAAAGGAAGAATTGAATCTTTCTTTGCCGGAATTAAAATCCGGGGAAAAAGTTTTGATTTATCAGGGGGTTTTGAATTTCAGCCGTGGAATTGACAAGATGATTGAAGCCATGCAGTTCGTGAAAAATGCACAATTGTGGATTTTGGGATTTGGACCCAAAAAATCCGAATTTGAAGCTTTGACTTCGGAATTGAATTTAGAAGATACAGTAAAATTCATCGGGCAAGTTTCGCCTTCTCAATTAAAATCCATCACGCCTCGAGCGGATTTGGGATTGAGTTTGGAAGAAGATTTCGGCATCAGTTATCGCTATGCTTTGCCCAATAAAATCTTTGACTATACCCATGCGGGTATTCCTGTTTTGGGTACAAATTTACCCGAAATTAAAAATACGATTGAAAAATTCGGGATTGGAAAAACCATTCAAAATCATGAACCTCAACATATTGCAGAATTAATTCAAGAAATCTTGGAGGAAGGAAAATCGCCGTATGCGGAGAATTTAAAAAAGGCGGCAGAAGTATTCAATTGGGAAAATGAAGAGCAAAAATTAGAGAAAATTTATTCTTCTTTCAAAGTGCAGATATAGCCTAATTTGTACAATTGAAATAGAAAAAGGGATGGTTTTTCGGAATGCAAATTCGCAAGCATTTTCTCTTCAAACTTTCTAAAAATCCACCCAAAAACTTTTCTCAACCCCAGACTTTTAAGCTTTTTATAAGTTAGGATGATTTTCAGGTTTTCTGCCATTTCGGCTTGGTTATTCATCATCCAAAATGCATTTCGGACGGCTTTTTTATGTTTTTCGACAAATTTGGGATTGGTTTCCAAGCCGAGATGAATGCAGGGATTATCGATGATTTTGACGCGGGCTTTTGATTGTTTGAGTTTCAATCCGAAATGGGTATCGACGTATCCGTAATTTTCGGGCAATCCTCCAAATGGATTTTGGAGAAAGATTTCTTTTCGCACCAAAAAATTATTGCCACGTATTTCCAAGTAAGGATCTTTTCCGGGAATTTGCTCTTCGGTTTTCTTTCCGTGCAACCATTTCAATTGAAATTCTTTTGCGACTTGGTCCTCGTAAATAATTCCTCCGCTCATGATGTCGAAATCGTTTTTTGGAATTTCTTCGAGGTAAATTTGTATGAAATTTTTCTGAGCCGGGATCATATCGGCATCAAGAAACAAAAGCCAATTAAATTTTGCAGTTCTTGCGAGGATGTTTCGGGCTTCGGCATTGCCTACGTTTTTTTCGAGTTCAATCAATCGAAAATGAGGAAGTTGGATTTCTCTGTTTTTGGATTGAATTTCTGAATGGGTAGAAAAATCGTCGACGGCCATTAGTTCGAATTCGATTCCAGTTTCCAAGCATTGCTGATGCAATTCTTGAATCAGATTTCGGATATTCCAATTAAAAACCGGAACTAAAACAGATAGCATTTATCCTAAAAATAATGATTCAGATTCTGCAACATGCACTTTTCCGTCTTCGCATCGGAAAGTTTTGGCCGGGAATTTCTGAATGATGTTGTAATCGTGGGTTGCCATAAGAACCGCTACATTTTTTTCTTTGGATAGGTTCAGAATCAGGTTCATGATTTCAGAAGAAGTTTCGGGATCGAGGTTTCCGGTCGGCTCATCGGCAAGGATCAATCTCGGATGGTTCAAAAGCGCTCTTGCGATGGAAACCCTTTGTTGTTCACCACCAGAAAGTCGGAAAGGCATCATTTTCTTTTTGGAAATCATACCCACGCTTTCCAAAACTTCATCAATTCGGTCATTGATCAGTTTTTTGTCTTTCCAGCCGGTGGCTTTCAGTACGAAAGAAAGGTTTCTTTCCACGTTGCGGTCTAGCAACAGCTGAAAGTCCTGAAAAACGATTCCGAGATGTCTTCGAAGCACGGGAATTTTACTGGTTTTCATTCCGTTGAGTTCGATGTCCACTACTTTTCCGTAACCTTCATTCAGCGGTAAATCACCATAAAGAACTTTGAGCAGACTAGATTTTCCGCTTCCGGTTTTTCCGATTAAATAAGCAAATTCACCTTCATTTAATTCAAAATCCACATTGCTTAGCACCAAATAATTTCGTTGGTACACAAATGCTCTTTCTAACTGGATTACCTTCTCTGACATATTCAATTTAAATTTTTACGGATTCAGAGCAAATATATAAAAAAGCCCGAAAGAAACTTCCGGGCTTGGTCTTTTTAATATAATATTAGCGATTATCGTTTAGCTCTTACTTCGCTAATCGTCAATTGCTTTCTGCCCCTTTTTCTGCGTGCTGCCAAAACTTTACGACCGTTTTTAGTAGCCATTCTCTCACGGAATCCGTGTTTATTTCTTTTTTTTCTGTTGCTGGGTTGAAATGTTCTTTTCATTTTTCTAAAGCTTTTCTACATTTTCTCAAATGGTGTGCAAATATATGGCAATTTTTCAAATACAAAAATCATTTAGGTAAATTTTTCCATATTTAAATCTAATAAATCAACAAATCAATTCTTGCCACCAATTTGCGTTGATTTAATTTGCAAAAATAGTTTTTTTTCATGAATTATTCAGACTGAACTCTAAATAGTTTTTTTTTAGAAATCCATCAGTTTAATGGCTTCTATACTTTTATCAGGCTAAAGTGGCGTACTTAATTTAATTAAATCTCGAAAAAGGGGAAAATGAGCTTATATTTTGAAAATACCTATCATTAGGTACTTTTTTTTATTATTTTGCAGTCCCCTAATAACCACGACCTGTTTAGACTAATTAATAAAACTTACCCTACATTTATGGAAATAGTTGATAAACTGGTTGAAATTTGGCAAGGCATTCCAAAAGTCGCGACTGAACAATTGGATCTTTCTCAGAAGGAAATCATTAACCAACACATGGATATGTTCAATATTGGTGAAGGTTTTTATGTGATTTTCAACACCCAAACGGCAGAAATGGAATATATTTCTCCGAAATTAACAGAAATTCTTGGTTATGAATTACAAGAATTTAATTTGAAGTTATTGTTGGAAAACCTTCATCCAGAAGATATTCCTTATTATTATCATTATGAACAGAGCGCAGTTCGTTTTTTTTCGGGACTTTCATTTGAATTATCTTTCAGCTATAAGTTTTCCTATGATTATAGAGTCAGGACAAAAGATGGAGATTACAAAAGAGTACTGCAACAAGTCATTCCGATTTACTATTTCCCGAAAGGAGGTGCTCGTACACTAGGGATTTTCACAGACATCACCCACTTGAATGTTCAGGGGATTCCCAAGTTGTCATTCATCGGTATGAAAGGGAAGCCTTCTTTTTACAATGTTCACCTACGAGATGAATTTAGTCTTTCTGAAAAATTATTTACCAAACGTGAAAAGGAAATTTTAGCACACGTGCTTAAAGGAAAAAACAGCAGGCAGATTTCAGAAGAATTAAACTTGAGCATTTACACCATTCAAACTCACCGAAAAAATATCCTTAAAAAATCTGGTTGCTCAAATTTGACAGAATTACTGACGAAATCGGTGCGGGAAGGTTGGGTTTAAAGTCTGAATTCAATCAAACAAATCCCCACAAATAGGTATTTTACAATACAGTTTAGGTAAAATTCCTTCATTGTTTTATATTTGAACGACCAAGAAAATCGGAGTGAAAAAAGCATTGGTTTATCTGCTATTTACCTATCTGCTCTGCGGACAGGTTTTCGCTTCCGATACGCTTCGCCTCGCAGGTCCGGGCAATGATTGGCTTCCGGAATATCTTTCTGAGTTTAAAGACTGCTCCAAAGAACAAACCGCTACTTCCCTGCTTCATAAATTCAAAAAAAGCGAATTTTCAAAAGTTGAAAAAGGAAAGGTTTCCAATGTCATCAACCGCGGGGTAACCAACTGCGTTCACTGGTTTGCCTTAGTTGTAAAAAATGAGTCCGACCGACCCGAAGATTATCTATGGAATTTTTACAATGAAGGAATTAATTTCACGCTTTACGAAGCCGATTTGGATGCTGAAAAAATCCTTAACGAAGAGAGTTTATCACATCGTATTTCAAGAATTGAACGCCCGGTTCCCCTTCGATCCATGTCATTCAAAGTGACCATGATACCGGGCGAAACTAAAACTTTACTGGTCAAAACAGAACCTATTGGCCGCAAAAATCTATATTTCCCGACCGACATCAGCACCGAAGCCGATATTCTATGGTGGGAACTGGATTTTTCCTTTTTATTAGGGCGCTATTATGGGTTTTTCTTTTTTGCAGCCATTTTCAATTTCTGTCTGTTTATCATTCTGCGTAAAAGATTTTTCGGTGATATGTTAGGATATGTGCTCAGCTTACTGGCTTTCACAATGGTCGAATACCTGCATGATCTTTATTTGATTCCGGAATTGATTTATCCGTATTGGGCCAATATACCGCGAGTGTTTTTCCTCGGGTTGGCTTTGTATTTCAATATCAGGGTTTTCCAGGATTTTGTTCAATTAAAAAAATACCTTCCGAAGTTTGATAAATACCTGCGAATCATAGGCAATACTTCTCTCGTGATTGCTTACCTCTTTCTTTTAATACATTTTTTTAACCTTCTATCTGTTGATTTACTTCAACTTACAAAAGTTTATTACAATGTATTTCTTCTCGTCCAACTCGTTGTAT
>JAEWHB010000102.1 GCA_023388015.1 Bacteroidota bacterium | reverse complement strand
TTGGGAATGGCTAAATCTATGTTTTTGAGATTGTGAAGTTTAGCACCTTTTATGATGATAAATTCTTTCGGATTGTATGTGGAAATATTTTTTGTCATTTGAACGTGCAAAGGTACTACAAATGCTTCGTTTGGAAATGTTTTTCGGGAATAATTAACTTATAAAACGCATCAAAACTTCATTTTTTTAAATTTGTGTATCAGCTAATAAATTCCTTTCTTTGAATCGGAATTATGAAACAATTATTCAACATAGCCATTGTCCCGCCACGAAATTAATTCGAAGGGAAAGTTATGTTTTGAAATACCGAACGCTTTCTCAAAAGGAAGCGTTTTTTTATAAAATTTAAATGAAAAAAATTACAATCATAGGCGCGGGAAATTTAGGAATTGCTCTGGCCGAAGGAATTTGTTCCAACGGAATTGTTGTTTGTGAAAATTTAACCGTAACCCGCAATCAACTAGACAAAATCAGTTTTTTGGCGGAAAGAGGAATTCAGGTTTCAAATAATAATCTGCAAGCGATTGAAAGTTCTGATTTAATCATTCTGGCAGTAAAACCTTATAAAGTTTTCGAGATTTTGAAAGAAATCAAACCCGGTTTGAAATCCTCGCAAATTATCGTTTCGGTGGCCACAGGTATTTCCATTGAATCTATGCAGGGAATCATCGGTAGCGAAAATCCGATTTATCGGGCGATGCCCAATACAGCTGCGGCGGTTTCTGAATCTTTGACTTGCATTTGCGGAAGTTCTTCTGAAGGGAAGAATGAAGTGGAAAAAGTATTTCAATCGATTGGGAAAACAGTATTTATCAACGAAGAATTGATGAATGCCGCCACAGTAATCGGTGCTTGTGGAATTGCGTATGTTCTGAGATTCATTCGGGCGATGATCCAAGGCGGTATTGAGATTGGATTTGATTCGGAAACGGCAACAAAAATCGTTACACAAACCGTAAAAGGAGCTTCGCAATTGTTAATTGAAAATGGGTTGCATCCTGAACAGGAAATCGATAAGGTAACCACTCCAAAAGGTTGTACCATAGTAGGTTTAAACGAAATGGAACATCAGGGATTTAGTTCAGCTCTGATCAAAGGAATTCGTACTTCTTATGAGAAAATTTAAAAAATAAAAGTCCAAAATAAAATGGAGAAAAAATTAAAATTGATTTGGGATTTCAGAGGTCCTGATGCGCAGAAAACAGCTGAACATCACGAAATTCATTTAAAAGAATTCATCCAAACAGAAAAACTTCAAAACGAAATAACAGGCGTTGAAACAATTTCGGAATTGTATTCGGTAGCATTTTTGGTGGTAGATGAAAGCGAAATGATTTCGGTGCGTGACAGGCTTCGACCGCATCGGGGCGAATGGTATAATCTTTGACGAAATTTTTCCGATTAAGAATAATTTACCACGAAAATTTACGTTAACTAACTATATATTATTAAAAATTATGAAAAAATTATTTGCAATGTTATTTGTGTTGACCATGGGATTTGGATTGATTTCATGTAGTTCTGACGATGACAATGGAGGCGGACCGCAGTTTACAATTCATGGAACTTGGAAAGTGACTCAGGTTTTTATCAATGGCGTTGAACACGATGTAAACGATTACTGTCCTTACAAAGGAAGTTTTCAATTTATAAGTGGTGGAACTTATGTTGAAAATGGATATGAATTGGTTGAGACTAATTGTTTATCATCAGAACCTATTGGGGGTACCTGGACAAAAAGTGGAAACAATTACACTTTGACTTTAAATGGCGGAGTAGCTTCATCTGTGTTGCCAAGCACATTTACGCCAATTACAAATACGGACGATATAAATAAGTTTGAATTAAACTTATCTGCAGGTGGAATACCTACAAAATTGGTTTTCAGAAAATGATAATCAACTTTTTAATAATTCAAATCCCGGTCCAACCGGGATTTTTTTTATACTTTTAATCTATGAAAATTTTATCCCCGAAACAATTAAAAGAAGTCGAAACGAAAACCATTACCATTCAGGACATTGAACTGATCAACCTGATGGAGCGTGCTGCAACTTCAGTTGTGAATTGGCTCAAAGCGCGTTTGGAACTCAATAAATCTCATTTTACCATCATTTGCGGAATTGGCAACAACGGGGGTGACGGACTGGCACTGGCCAGACTTCTGACCGATGAAAAAGCGCAGGTAAAAGTTTATTTACAGAAAAACAATACTTATTCGCTTGATAATCTTTCCAACCAGAAACGCCTGAAAGACGCCAAAATTCCGATTGAACTTTATGATGCTGAAACCCAATTTGAATTTCCGCCCTATACCATCATTATGGATGCCATTTTTGGTTACGGACTTACGCGACCTATTGATCCCGAATGGAAACCTGTAATTGATCAGATTAACAAAGCCCAGAATACAGTAATTTCCATAGATGTGCCTTCCGGATTGTTTTGTGATCAGTTGAACTCTGAAGCCGATCCCGTGGTAGAATCAGAAGTCACGCTGACTTTCCAAACTCCGAAATTGGCAATGCTTTTACCCGAAAACGAAAAATACATTCGCGAATTTGACATTCTGGACATTAGTCTGGATTGGGGATCTGTGGAAAGTAGCGATTCGCCATTTCAGTTTTTTACATTGGATCAGGTGCCGCAATTTCAAATGGGAAGAACCACTTTTTCGCATAAATACGAATTCGGAAATGTGCTGGTCATCGGGGGAAGTTATGGGAAAACAGGAGCGGCTTTGCTGACTTTGAAATCGGTTTTACGTTCCGGCGCCGGATTGGTAACCGCTTACGTTCCCAAATGCGGATACGATATTGTTCAGACTTCTTTTCCCGAATCTATGGCGATGACGGATTTTTCTGAAGATAAAATCACGGCTTTCCCGAATGTTGAAAAATTTGATACAATTGCAATCGGACCCGGAATCGGAACAGATGAGAAAACTGCTCGTGCATTTGAACAATTTTTGGAAGAAACTGATTTGACTAACAAAAAACTGATCATCGATGCAGACGGAATTAATTTGCTTTCCAAAAATCCGGAATTGGTTCAAAAATTACCCGAAAAAACAATTCTCACGCCTCACGATAAAGAACTGGAAAGACTTCTAGGCGGTTGGGAAGATTCATTTGGAAAAATAAAAAGGGTGCGTGAATTTGTGGAGAAATACAAATTAATTGTGGTATCCAAGGGTGCTTTTACCCAAACCTTTTTGCCGGACGGACAAATCTTTTTCAATTCAACCGGAAATCCCGGAATGGCAACTGCCGGAAGTGGAGATGTTTTGACCGGAATTATCGCCGGACATTTAGGCAAAGGATTTGAGCCTGAGGCTGCTGTACTTTTTGGAGTGTTTTTTCACGGATTCTGTGGAGACGAAGCGGCTTCGCAGATTGGAAGAGAAAGTCTGATTGCTTCCGACATCATAAATTTCATTCCGGCCGGATTTAAAAAATTATTCGGCTAAATCTGTTGAAAACTCATATCGGAATCTTTATAATTATCGGTTTTCCGGGTGGAGAATCTCATTCAAAACCGTACTTTTGCACACAAAGAATTTTTCGATGAATTTAGAGCAATTAGAAATCCGCGTTCAGCAAACAAGAAGAGATATTTTACGTATGGTTCACGCGGTGAACAGTGGTCATCCGGGAGGTTCCCTGGGTTGTGCCGAATTTTTCACTGCACTTTATGGAGAAATTATGGATTATTCTACCGATTTCAATATGGATGGAGTAGGAGAAGACTTATTCTTTTTGTCAAACGGACATATTTCACCGGTTTTCTACAGCACTTTGGCGCGCTCCGGATTTTTTCCGGTAGAAGAACTGGATACTTTCCGTAAAATCGATTCAAGACTTCAGGGCCACCCGACTACGCATGAAGGTTTGCCGGGCGTAAGAGTAGCATCCGGGTCATTGGGGCAGGGACTTTCCGTAGCGATTGGTGCGGCATTGGCCAAAAAATTAAACAATGACGATAAACTTGTTTATACGCTTCATGGTGACGGAGAATTGCAGGAAGGACAGATTTGGGAAGCGCTGATGTATGCCGCCGGAAAGAAAGTGGATAACATCATTTCAACTATCGATTACAATGGTCAGCAGATTGACGGCTCTACCCAAAATGTATTGGATCTGGGCGATTTACACGCTAAATTGGAAGCATTTGGATGGTTGGTGCTCGAAGAAAAAGAAGGAAATAATCTGAAAAAAGTTATCGAAGTTCTTGAAAAAGCAAAATCTGAAACCGGAAAAGGAAAACCGGTAGCCATTATGTTGCATACAGAAATGGGCAATGGTGTAGATTTTATGATGGGAACGCACGCCTGGCATGGAAAAGCGCCAAATGATGAGCAATTGGAAAAAGCTTTGGAACAAAATATAGAAACCGAATTAAAAGATTATTAATTATGAAAAATCTACTGATTTTTTCGGTTTTAATTTTTAGCGGATTCTTGTCTGCACAAAATTCGCATACTTTTAATTATAGACTTGATTATAAATTTCCCGGACTAGATCCTTCAATGTCCGATATGATTTTTGCCCGACATTATATTCCCGCTCAATATTCGGAACAAAGTAAAAATTCATTGGTCCATTTCCCGATTTTTATGGCGAATCAAGCCGGATATTCTTATGTGAATGAAAATCAGTTAATACAAGTGGAAAATTCAGACTTGGAGAATAATTTCAATATTGTCAAAACGGATTTGTATGGATATGGTGAACCTGTGGAAACGCTTTATGAGAAAGTCGAATTAAATAAAATCGATCGCGCTCCGCTTAATGTTTTGGATAGAACTTGTAACCATTATGAAGTAATTTCAACTAAGGAGGGTCAGACTAAAATTACTGACTTTGTATTATGTATTGATGAAACAAGTGAAATTGACAACGTTTCTTTCCTTTTGCCCAAACAAGAAGGAAAACAAATCAAAGGGCTTGTGCTTGCGGTAACTTCTCCCGAAGGAAATGAAAACGAAAAGGTTTTGTTGTCTTCAATTAATAAAATAAATTCTACCATTCATTTCGATTTGAAAAAAGAACTCGCTGATTATCAAGTTAAAAAGGATTCTATCAGTGCACTTTATCCGGAAGAAGAAGTGGCGTGGGATGAAGCTACAGCAGTAGAGGAATACTATGATTATTATAATTATATGACGCAGCCTCAATTCTGTAATTATTCAGAATTGTACACATTGAAATTCGAAGATGAAAATTCGATTTCATTTGCTACTTCTTACATTTCCAGCCTGTGTAATTATTCATATTACATGAAAGCCGGCGACGAAGAAAAATTTAAAACATTTGCACTGAAAGAAATCAAAGGTGTTAAAAAGAATGGACCCAAAAGTGGATTGATAAGTAAAAAAGATGCAAATTTATTGTATGACTTTTTGAAAAAAGATATTGATGCAATGGAGAAATCAACTCCTAAAACCCAGGAGGATTTTGCTGTAGAAGCCGCTGTCGTTGCGGCCGACGAAGCCTTAGAGGCCGTTGCCGCGTATGATTATTCCCAAGATTATTATGTAGGACATTATGAATCTGAATACGAGAGTTTAACACCTGAAAGCATGAATTTTGCATTTGAAACTTTAAGTGCTAATTCCGCTTACTGGAAAGCAATGCCTGCTTATTGTAAAAATATGGATACTGTCATTCCTAAATTTTCAAATGAAGAACTTTCTAAACACGCCAAAAACTATGCAGGTCAGATTTGCGATATGTACATGGGCGAATTTGAAGGTTCAAGTGTTTGGTACAAAGGAACGCTGGATGCCATTCGTGCAGAACAAATTTATTTCAATAACAACCGCGACAAATTTTCAAAAAAAGACAAGGAATTATTAGACGAATTCTTAAATAATTTAGACTAAAATGATTGACGTAACATACTCCGAAAAGAAAGATACCCGTAGCGGATTTGGCGACGGACTTACAGAATTGGGAAGAACCAATCCAAATGTGGTAGCGCTTTGTGCCGATTTGACCGGATCCCTGAAAATGGAAGTTTTTGAAAAAGAAAATCCCGAAAGATTTTTTCAAATAGGAATTGCTGAAGCCAATATGATGGGCATCGCTGCCGGGCTTACCATCGGTGGGAAGATTCCTTTTACCGGAACTTTTGCCAATTTCTCGACCGGAAGGGTTTATGATCAGATTCGTCAATCGATTGCTTATTCAGGGAAAAATGTAAAAATATGTGCTTCACACGCAGGTGTGACTTTGGGTGAAGATGGCGCGACGCACCAAATTTTGGAAGACATCGGGATGATGAAAATGCTTCCGGGAATGGTAGTAATCAATCCATGTGATTATAACCAAACCAAAGCCGCAACTTTGGCGATTGCCGAGTATGAGGGCCCTGTTTATCTGCGTTTCGGTCGTCCGTCTGTGCCTGTTTTTACTTCACCCGATCAGGATTTTGAAATTGGGAAAGGAGTAATGATTCAGGAGGGAACGGATGTGACCATTGTTGCAACCGGTCATTTGGTTTGGGAAGCTATGCTGGCTGCCAATGAGCTAGAAACTCAGGGGATTTCGGCTGAAGTCATTAATATTCATACGATTAAACCGTTGGATGAAGACATCATTTTGCGTTCAGTTCGTAAGACGGGAAAGGTAGTAACTTGTGAAGAACATAATATTTTCGGTGGATTGGGTGAGAGCGTAGCCCGACTTCTTACACAACAGTATCCGGCTCGTCAAGAATTTGTGGGAACCAATGATACCTTTGGTGAGAGTGGTACGCCTGCTGAACTGATGAAAAAATATGGTTTGGATTCTGCCGCAATTGTTGATAAGGTTAAAAAAATCATGATATAAATCATGTGAATCCTTTTTCCTTAGCGGAATACAAACGAAATTAACAATTGTTGAAAAACCATGTTAAGTTATTGTAAATAAGAAGATTGAAATTTATTTGCATAAACTGATTTCCTAGATTAACTTTGAAATATCAAAATGAGACTTCGAGATAGTGTATTCATTTGAACGAGGGAATTTAAGTTTACGTTTTAAGGGAATTTAATATTCATTTTGATAGAACTAACGTTCTTTCAAATAATGTTCAATAAGATAGACGGGATTATCTTTTTAGATAAAAACTGATATCCAATGAACAAGAGATTCTGCTTTTAAGATTAAAAGTATGCTCCAATCACCTATAAATTGCCACGGCATTTTTAGGATAGATTTTCGATTAGAAAATAAGATTGAGCAGTTAGCTTTTATTTATTAAACACAAGTAGAGCTCAATTTTTCGAGCAACCTGCATTTGCTTTCTTCGGAAAGATTAGATAACAGGTGACCTGAATAAGACGATTAGTCTTTTTCACATCAAATGTTTCGAAAAATGAAAACCCTGTTTTGACTTCGGTCTTGCAGGGTTTTCTATTTTATAAATTTTAGTTTAGAAGAGTGAGAAAGCCGGTTTATTCCGGTTTTTTGTATTTAATTGGAACGCCATAAAAAAGGTGTGAATAAAATCAGAATGGCAAAAAGTTCCAATCGGCCTAGAATCATCAGAAAAGCACAAAACCATTTCGCCAAAGGCGTTAAACTCGCTACAGTATCGGTAGGGCCGTAATCTCCAAGCGCATTTCCGATGTTCCCCAGCGAAGAAGCCGATAAACTCATGGCAGAAATGAATTCCGCATATCCCGGATTTAAGCCTTCATTTATGAGTGCCAATATCACCGAACTCGCAATCCAAATGAACATATACATCACAAAAAACGCGAGAATATTGTAAACGATAGTCTGCGAAATACTTTTTTTATTGTACCGTACCGGCAAAATTGCATTGGGATGGATCAGTCTTTTCAATTCCAATATGCTGTTTTTAAGTAAAATAACATGTCGGATTACTTTGACGCCACCCGAAGTCGATCCGGCTGAACCGCCTACAAAAAGTAGTGCAAAAAATAACATGGAAACAAAGGGCGTCCATTGCGTATAATCGGCCGAGGTAAATCCGGTGGAAGTTATCACGGAAATTACCTGAAAAAAAGAAGATCTGAAGGAGTTTTCTATCGAATAATTATTCCCTGCACCTAGAATTTCAGCTCCCGGAATGCTTTGGTGTGAAGGGTTGGCGAAGAAATATACAATCAGTCCGACGATGATGGAAGTAACCACGATAATGCCTAAATACCAGCGAAATTCTTCATTTCGGATAATCTTTTTTAAATCTCTTTTTAATAAAAAATGGTTTAAAACGAAATTCACACCTGATAAAAACATGAAAAACATGATGATGTATTGGATCACAGGAAATGAATTCCAATAAGATGTGCTGACATTTTTGGTGGAAAATCCACCAGAAGAAAGCGTGGTAAGGGAATGATTTATGGCGTCAAATAAACCCATACCGGCGATGTACAAAAGAAAAATCTGACAAAGCGTGAGAATAACATAAACCATCCAGAGTCTTTTGGCTGTGTCTGTAATTCTCGGATGGATTTTATCGGCAGAAATCACAGGCGCTTCCACTACAAAAAGCTGCATTCCACCAATTCCCAAAAGAGGTAAAATGGCAATCGTCAGTACGATGATTCCCATTCCGCCAATCCATTGCGTCATGCTTCGCCAAAAAAGAATTCCATTGGGCAGAACTTCTACATCTTGAAAAATCGTCGAACCTGTAGTTGTATAACCAGCGATGGTTTCAAAAAATAAATTGGTGGCGTTTATATCGTTGGAAAGAAAAACTTCAGGCGATAAATAAGGAATTGACAAAAAGTAGGGGAGAGAACCTGATAAAATCAGGAAAATCCAGCCAGTTCCCACGATTAAATAACCGTCTCTCCGGTTCAGTTTTTTTTGTGCATTTTTTGTCCCGAAATAACAAATCGCTCCAAATCCGGCTGTGATGAAGCTGGAGAAAAGCATGGGCAGGAATATGTTTTCACGGTAAATCAGGGAAACAATTACACAAAGCAACATGAAAAGTGCGTTGATCAGCATCAGCATACCGATCAGGTTAAAGATTACTTTGAAATTGATGTTTTTCATTACTGGAAAAATTTCCCGATTTTGGCTATGGCAGAAGGCTGTACAAATACGACCACGTGGTCTCCATTCTGAATTCTGAAATCGGCAGTCGGAATGATTCCTTCATTTTTTCGTACAATTCCCCCCACAATCGACTCTTTCGGCAGTTTGATTTCCTTCAGGGTTTTATTGGCTACAGGCGAGAATTCATCTACCTTAAATTCCATTACTTCGGCATCCACGTCCGAAAGTCCGGTTACATCCAAGACATCGCCTTGTCTGATGTAGCGGAAAATACTGTCGGCCGCCAACAGTTTTTTATTGATAAAGGCACTGATTCCGATTTCTTGGCTCAGATGAATGTAATCCATATTCTCCACCAATGCAATGGTCTTTTTTACTCCTTTTGATTTGGCCAAAAGACAGGACATGATGTTGGTTTCGGAACTTCCGGTTACAGCAATGAAGGCATCTGAATTTGTGATTCCTTCTTCTTCCAAAAGATCTCCATCCCGGCCGTCGCCGTTGATAATCAGAATATCGCTCAGTTCGTCTGCTAAATCAAAAGCTTTGTTCCGGTCTTTTTCGATCAGTTTTACATTGTGTTTACTCTGTTTTAGCAGGGAAACGGTTTTTTTTCCTATGCTTCCGCCACCTAGCACAATCACGTTTTTATAGAATTCCTGTTTTTTACCGAGAATATTATAAAGTTCAGCCGTGGCATGTTTCAGGGCAATAAAATAAACCTGATCGTTTAGCTGATAAACCGTATCACCACGCGGAATAATGGTTTCGTGCATACCGCGATCGGTTGTGCGAATGATCGCAATCGGCATGAAATAAGGTTCTTGTTTGGACACGTCAATCACTTCCCGAACCTGTTTCCCCAGCACCTTACAATCTTTGTCCAAAACGGTTCCGAATAATTTGAGTTCGCCGTTGGCAAAAGAATGCGTGGTATTGAATGCCGATTCTTCCACTAACTGATGAATTTCTGTGGCGGCGAGTTGCTCAGGACTGATGAGTACATCAATTCCGATTCGCTGAACCGGAACGGCATTTTCTCGTCTTAAAAATTCGGGATTCGTAATTCGGGCAATGGTTCTTTTTGCACCCATTTTTTTGGCAATCAGTGCGCTGGTGAGATTGGTATTTTGTAATTGGGTGACGGTAATGAAAATATCGGCCTGATCAATTTTAATGGCGCGAAGTGAATCAAAAGAAGTGATATCACCACGATGCACCAAAACATCCAAGTTGCTTTCGATGACGTGCAATTTGTCTTTGTCGGTGTCAATTACCGTCACATCCTGCATTTCTTTGGAAAGCCATTTCGCCAAATGGAAACCAACTTCTCCTGCACCGCCGATTACGATTTTCATTTTATAAATTTAGATATATAAACCCATAAATTCCCATTCCAATGGAAATTTCAAAGTTTTGAGGTTTTGTAACTTATCTAGTTTGAAGGTTTTCCATTCGGTTTTTTCTTCAGATTCCATTTCGTTTCCGTCAACATCTTCGCCAAACATATTTCCGCCCGAAGTAATGCTCATTTTTTTTGTGGAAAAATTGATGCTCGTAGCATTCATTTCGCCTGAAGCTCTGTGAAATTCACTTGAGTCAAAGCCAATTAATTCAAATTCATTTTTCTGATAACGAAATGTATAAATGTCTGTTCCCGTGTACCAAGACCCGCAACTCATCCAATAATTTATTGATAAAAGCAATGCACCGTTTTTGATTTCTATTCCGCCATCCATCAAAGGATCAGCTAAACAAGGGGATTCGATATCACTTTCGCTTGGTAAAAAAGTTTTGTTGATTTCTTGCAATTCATAACCTTTTTCAGTTTTAAATAAAATCAACAAATAACGGGGATTAAGATTGAGTTCGGGATTGCCTAAACTTTCATTTTTATAGATATTTTCAGGATTTGTGTCTTCAATAATTAAGACAACATCTGATTTTTTATCTTTGTTTAAATCGCCTTCGGTTTGTGCGAGAATTTTCCATTTATCGGGAACAAAAGCGGATATATTTTTTCCATTTTTCGGAATTTCTTGTGAAATAACGAAACAACTTATAGTCAATAAAAGAAAGGAAAATAAATTTTTCATTCGAAATTAATCTTCTTGTTTTTGCCCCATCAGCATCAGAAATGCTTTCAGGAATTCGTCAATTTCACCGTTCATAACTGACTGAACATCACTGGTTTCATGTCCGGTACGCACGTCTTTCACAAGCTGATAGGGATGCATTACATAATTTCGGATTTGAGAGCCCCATTCGATTTTCATTTTATTGGCTTCGATTTCACTTCGCGCCGCCATTCGTTTTTCGAGTTCGATTTTATACAATTCCGATTTCAACATTTGCATCGCACGTTCACGGTTGGCCAGCTGGGAACGCTCTACCTGACAAACCACAACAATTCCGGTGGGTTTGTGTGTCAATTGAACTTTTGTTTCGACCTTGTTTACATTCTGTCCACCTGCACCGCCCGAACGGGAAGTTTGCAATTCCACATCACTCGGATTTACCTCAATTTCAATGGTATCATCCACAAGCGGATACACATAAACCGAAACGAAACTCGTATGTCGCTTGGCATTACTGTCAAAGGGCGAAATTCTTACCAATCGGTGAACGCCGTTTTCACCTTTCAGATAACCAAAGGCAAATTCACCTTCGATTTCCAAGGTAACCGTTTTTACGCCGGCAACATCTCCCGCTTGGAAATTGAGCTCTTTTACTTTGTAACCATTGTTTTCTGCCCACATCAGGTACATTCGCATCAGCAATCCCGCCCAGTCGCAACTCTCGGTTCCGCCGGCTCCGGCAGTGATCTGTAAAACAGCACTCAAGTTGTCACCTTCTTCCGAAAGCATATTTTTAAATTCAATGTCTTCCAAAAATTTGAGTGTGGATTCATATTGTTCCTGAACTTCTTCGTCAGAAACTTCGCCTTCTTTGTTGAATTCGTACAGAACTTCCAAATCATTAAAAGAAGTCAGAATTGCATTGTAATCTTCCACCCATTTCTTTTTGGAACGTAGGTTCTTCATGAAAACTTCCGCTTCTTTTGGATTGTCCCAAAAATTGGGCGAAGCCGCACGTTCTTCTTCATTTGCGATTTCAATTTCTTTCTTTTCTATTTCCAGATAGGCGTGTAAATCCTTGATTCTTTGACTTAAATCCTTTGTGAGGTCACTGTTAAACATGAGGGCAAAGATATAATTTATCTTCCAAAACCTAAATTAACTTTGTATTTCCATTCAATGAATTTGAAGAAATTATAAAGTTTGTATTCCAAATTTAAACCATAATCTACGTTGTGCCGATAGTCAATATGTACCGCGTACAAATCGGGATCGTAGTGAAATGGCTGTGAATGGCGTGAATTCCATTCGCTCACATAAAATTGATTTTTGTTTTTGTAATAACTTTCCGAATAAAAATTTTGGGGTTTGGCAACTGTCATCAAAAAAACATCGTATTGACTGTCAAATACAATGATGTCATATTCTTCTTCATCATTCTTTTCAAAATTGAGCGTGTTTTCAGGTGTATTGGCCGGCGTTGGCGTTGTCGTAGTGCAACCGCTGAATAGTAAAATCAACAGAATTGCAAAGATTGAAAATTTCATAACCTATTTTTATAGTTTAAATTTACAAAAAAATCAGTGGGTAGAGGGCAGAAGTTGTCCTGAATGATTTAGGATAATTAGTTTGACATTTAATTTAAAACACTAAAAATGATTCAGATTTATCACAATACAAGATGTAGTACAAGTCGCCAGGGACTTGAATTTGTAAAAGATTCCGGTAAAGATTTCGAAGTGATCGAATACATGAAAAATCCTTTGCAAAAAGAAGAATTGAAAGATTTAATCCAAAAACTTAAAATTTCGCCTATTGATTTAGTCCGAAAAAAAGAATCTGTTTGGAAAGAGAATTACGAAGGAAAAGATTTGTCTGACGACGAATTAATCGGTCTGATGATTGAATTTCCCAATCTGATGGAAAGACCCATTGTAATAAATGGAAGCAAAGCCGTAATTGGCCGACCGCCGGCGCTGATAAAAGACATCTTGTAATTTTATAAAAATCTAATTAACTTTAACCTATGGCAGAAGAGAATGTGTTAAGTCCTGTAGAAAAGGAAAATCAGGAGATTTCGCGTCGCTACAAAGATATGTTGAAGCATACTTATCAGACGCTTACAAAAGAAGATAAGAAGCTAATTCGCAAGGCGTTTGATTTGGCTGTGGATGCGCACAAAGACCAGCGCAGAAAGACCGG
The DNA here is from genome assembly GCA_023388015.1 of Bacteroidota bacterium. GTDB lineage: Bacteria > Bacteroidota > Bacteroidia > Flavobacteriales > Weeksellaceae > Moheibacter. The sequence goes on along the minus strand of JAEWHB010000102.1, from coordinate 167 downwards.
TGAGCCTTATATTTTCCATCCGATTGAAGTCGCCAAAATCGTGGCGGACGAAATCGGTCTGGGCGCAACGAGTATTGCCGCCGCTCTGATGCACGACGTAGTGGAAGATACCGATTACACGCTGGAAGACATCGAAGAATTATTTGGTGAAAGAATTGCACGCATCA
>JAEWHB010000053.1 GCA_023388015.1 Bacteroidota bacterium | reverse complement strand
GAATTGAAAGACGAAAATAAGGGAGAATGCAAATATTTTTTTCATTATTAATTTTTATATATGTTTTAAATAATTCATTACGAATTAGGCTAAATTAGAAAAATTGAACCATAAAATTGTTTTTAAGGTTCATTTAATCGATAAAATTTAAATCTGACACAAAGCATTTTCACAAGTCAGTGAAAATCTTATTTTTGACAAAAATTTAAACATGAGACTATTTATTTCAATTATTCTATTCTCAGTCGCTGTTTGGGTTACTGCACAGGATTCGTTTCAGGTAGGCGATAAAATTCAGGCCGGGACGATTACTTTGGTAAATGATGAAAAGATTTCTTTTTTCAGTCTGGAGTTTGATTATGACGATAAAATCACTTTTACAAATGCCCAAAGTCTCGAAAAGGAATTTTTGTATAATTCATCGGTGAAATTAATAGAAACTGATGATAATTTAACTTATAATCAGGATCAGATTTCTGAAATTCAAATGATTAACAAAGAAAGCAATGAGCCAAAAGCAAAAACTTTTACCACTATTACCTATAAAGACAAAAGCATTGAGCTTGAAAATCCTTCTGAAGGCAAATCGGTGGTTTATTTTGTCCGGACAAGCAATACTGGTTATTTAATCAACTTCCGTTATTTCGATTATGATCAATTTATTGGGAAATTTGCCGGCGCGGGCTACCTACGTTACGAATGTGATCCGGGTGAGCATGCTTTTTGGGTTGGTGCTTCCAATTCTTCTTATGTAACAGCAACTCTTGAAGAAGGAAAAATATACGTCATTGAAACAATTCCGACAATGGGAATGGCCTATGCACGAGTTAAAATTGAAATTCCGGATCGACTGCATCCTAAAAAATATGACAAACAGAAAAAACGAATTTTCGCCATTTTATCGGACGAAAAGTTTGATAAAACCAATCCCAAAGACGTTTTATATGCCACACAATCTGAATATAAAAAGGAAATCGAACGCGGAGTGGAAATTTATCAAAAAAGAGAAGAAAAAGAGCAGGATCATCTGCTTCATCCTTTACAGTATTTTGAATAATCAATTCAGGAACTTTTCCTGTAAATCGGGTGTAGGCAACCAGCAGCTTTCTTGCTTTCCAAACCATCTGTAACGGTTTTGGGAGATGATGTCATACACAAAATCACGAATGAATTTTGGGAAAACAAATAATAATTTCGACCATTTATAAATTCCTTTTAACTCTCTTCCAATCCGCAAAGCTGCATCTGATTTGGTAAAGTACCGATCGCCATCCACAAGAATTATAGAATTGAATTCTTCAGTTGATAAATCATTTTTCTTTAAAAATTCCTGACCGAATTCGGATTGGAGCGAAGCAAATTTAAACTGATTTTTATAATCGTTTTCAATCACTTTCTGAACCGTGGAATTGCAAAGATTACAAACGCCGTCAAACAATATGATTTTATGCGAATTCATATCTTTTTAATCTCAAAAATTAAACCTTTTTCAGATTAATGTAGAAATTCCGGTCAATTCTGAAATTCTTTTCCCAACCATCTTTTAATTTTTCAGTTTTCCATTCAGAATTGGGAAAAAGCCAAATTTCTGAATTCGCAATTTTCACCGGCATATCGAATTTATCCACTACGTTGGTCCAACGATAAGTGATTTCATTCCCATTGATCTTATATTCGAGCGTCGGAATCATTGTCGTACGCAAATATTGATTGAAAAATTCAGTCAGATCTATACCACTCATTTGGCTCATATAGTCTTCAATGTCTTTTGTAGTTACAGTTTGATGATAATATTTCTCATTCATTCCGCGTAAAATCTGTCGAAACTTATCATCATCCTCTAACAACTGCCTGAATGTGTGAATCATATTGGCGCCTTTGTAATAAATATCACCGCTTCCCTCCTGGTTTACTCCGTAAATCCCGATCATGGGAATGTCATTCTGAATTTTCCCCCGCGTCCCGATTACGTAATCATTACCGGCTTCTTTTCCAAATAACCGATGCGTATGAAGTGTTTCCGAATAGGAAGTAAAGGCTTCATGCACCCACATATCGGCCACATCTTTTGTCGTAATGCTGTTTCCAAACCATTCATGACCGGATTCGTGAACCAGAATAAAATCCCATTTCATTCCCCAGCCCGACTCCGATAAATCGCGACCCAAATAACCGTTTTCGAAATGATTTCCATAGGCAATCGCACTCTGGTGCTCCATTCCCAAATGTGAGGTCTCCACCAGTTTATAGCCATCTTCATAAAAAGGATAAGGCCCGAACCAATGTTCAAATGACTTCAACATATCTTTTGTCTGAACCAACTGTTTTTCCGCTTTGTCACGGTTATAATCCAGCACCCAATAATTCAAAGTCAGATCACCTTTTTCGCCTTTATAGGTATCTTTTATTTCGGTAAAATGTCCGATGTAAGGGGTGATATTGTAATTATTAATCGGATTTTTTACCTCCCAGACAAATTCCAGTTTATCGCCTATCTGATTCATATCAATCAATCGGCCGTTGCCGATGGCAATGAGATCTTCGGGAACAATCATCGCCAGACTAGCGCCTTTATCGGGTTCATCTCCCTGATAATCTTTGTTGGGAAACCAAACACTTGCGCCTAATCCCTGACAAGCAACCGTCATCCATGGTCTGCCTTTTACATCTTTTGTAAAAATCCATCCGCCGTCCCAAGGTGCATTTATGGCGACACGCGGATTTCCTGAGAATTCAAGTTCGAGTTTATGTTTGGAATGGGAAAGGAATTTTTGATTCAAATGCAAAAAATAAACATTTCCTTCCCGAACTATTTTCTTAACCTCTTTTCCATTCAACCAAACTTTTCCCAAGTTCATCGGTTGTTGCAAATCAATTTGCATGATTTTTCCGGGATTATTTCCGGTAATTTCAAATTCTATCGTGTTTTTTCCCTTGATGAACTTTTTATCGAAATCGGGTTCCACCGAAATGTCATATCGCAAAACATTCCACCAATTTCTGAATTCATTATCGGTTCCCCGAAGAGAATCCTGACGGGTAAATTCCTTTTTATGATTGATAACCTGGCCGTTAGCGAAAAAACCTGTCAGGAAAAAAATAAAAAGCAAATATTTCATTTTGATGTTTAATTTGATCCCCGAAGTTACAATTTTTTCATCCATATGTTAAACTTGAGTTTTTTTAACTTTTTTTAAGAAAAATGACGCAACCTTTAAGAAAATTTCACATCTTGTAATCAAAATGATGCCCATGCTACAAAAACTGACTTTTCTATTTTTTTATTGTTTTCTAGTCTTTTTCATCTTATGTGAAAACTTTTTTCAATCCAAAAACGGAAACATCATAAGTGAAATCATGGATTAGAAATTAATAATGTGTTTTTATTTAAATTTTTAGTTTTTCAACTAAAAAATAAAAGGAAACCTTTTCAGGTTTCCTTTTATTTTATCTTGAATTAAAGAGCTTATTTTTTTCCAAAAAATCCGCCCAACAATTTACTTCCCAAATCCATCACATCATCCATAGCACTTCCGTCACCATCTTGGTCTAGTAACCTTTCAATAGTACTCATTTCACGCTGATTAGTTTGAGCAGTTCCGCCGACCAAACCACCTAAAAGAGAAGAAAGTCCACCGGCATCCAAACCGTTTTGCTTTTTTTCCTTTCCTAAATAACCCATCACAATTGGTGCAACCATTGCAAGTATCTGTGAAATCTGAGCAGCATTTAAACCAGAAGACTTCCCGATTGCATTCTCAACCTGAGGTTGCTTACCACCCAAAACATGACTTAGAATTCCTGCTCCATCAGAGAAGTTTCCACCATTTAAAAATCCACTTAAATTATTTAAAATACTACCATCATGATCTCTCTCAAGAGCATTTGCAATATTCTGGGAATCACCACTATTGGCGTTTTTACTTAAAGCTGTAATTAATAAAGGTACGGCGGCAGAAATAGCCATTTGTGCTTGTTCATTTTTAATTCCTAATTGGTTAACAACACCGCTAACCATTTGTTGGCCCATGGCCCCCTGTAGTAAACTTGAAATATCCATTCTTTAAATTAATATTGGTTAAAATCAAATATAATATTAAAATTCAAACCATAACCTGATTAACGTTTGAAATTTTTAATTTTGTAAAATTAAACCTACATAAATATGCGAAGATTTACTCAGTTTCTTATCCTTTTGGTATTGGTAATACTAATTTTACCCCTATTTCTACCCGACAAATTAGACACAGAAGTCGAAAGGGAATTTGATTTTCCTGCCGGAATTATTTTTGAAGAATTCAACAACTTGAAAGAATTCTCTGAATGGGATCCCTGGACATCTCAGGATTCATTAACCAAACAAGAGTTTTTTATGCCTTATCGCGGTATGGGCGCAGGTTATAGATGGTCAGCCACAGATTCAAACGGTGAAATCACCATCACCAAATCACATCAAAATAAACACATTGAATATGTGTTGGAAGGATTGAATTTGGGAAAAGAATCTCAAATGAGTGTCGATTTTTCTGAAAAAGAAGGTAAAACCAATGTGAAATGGAAAATATCAAGTAGTGAATTAGGATATTTTTCACGGTATTATAGCTATTTCACTTCCAAAAAATTAACTGAAAAATTACAAAACGGACTAAATATTTTGGAAGAAAATCTCAAAACTTCTGCGCTGACGCCCGAACAAGGTGAATCTCTACTTCCCGGCGATATCAAAAGAGAAATGTTTGAAGGACAAAAACTAATCACAGTGATGAACGAAACTTCACTCGATGGTGAAGAAATCACAACTGCGATGGAAGAATCATTTGGACTGCTTTTCAGTTACCTTACCGATTTTCTGAAACTTTCTCCCACAAAAATAGGTGAACCGGTTTCCTATTATGAATACCTGGATACAGCAGCTGGAAAGGCTAAATTCTATTGCGGCTATCCTCTTAC
>JAEWHB010000016.1 GCA_023388015.1 Bacteroidota bacterium | reverse complement strand
TAGCCGGTGAAAGAGGTGCAGCTGATGCTGAGCGTGATATTCGTGGTTTTGCTTTGAAATTTTATACCGACGAAGGAAACTGGGATTTGGTGGGAAATAATACACCTGTTTTCTTTTTCCGTGACCCCATGAAATTCCCGGATTTGAACCACGCCGTAAAACGTGATCCCAAAACGAATCTGAGAAGTGCCAACAACAACTGGGATTTCTGGACTTTGCTTCCTGAATCTTTACATCAGGTAACCATTGTGATGAGTGATCGCGGAATTCCGAAAGGTTATCGTCACATGCACGGATTTGGAAGCCATACTTATAGTTTTATCAACAAAGACAATGTGCGTCATTGGGTGAAATTCCACTTCAGAACTCAACAGGGAATTGAAAACCTTAGCGACGAAGAAGCAGCAAAACTAGTGGGAGTGGACAGAGAATCTTCTCAGCGAGATTTATTTGATGCGATTGAAAGAAAAGATTTCCCGAAATGGAAAATGTATGTACAGATCATGACCGAAGAACAAGCGAAAACGTATCGTTTCCATCCGTTCGATTTGACTAAAGTTTGGTCCAAAAAAGATTTCCCGTTGATTCCTGTCGGAGAATTTGAACTGAACCGAAACGCAGAAAATTATTTTGCTGATGTTGAACAAGCCGCTTTCAACCCGACGAATATCGTTCCGGGAATCGGATTCTCTCCTGACAAAATGCTTCAGGGAAGATTGTTCTCTTATGGGGATGCACAGCGCTACCGTTTGGGCGTAAACCATTTTCAGATTCCTGTAAACAAACCAAAATGTCCTTACCATGCTTTTCATAGAGATGGCGCAATGCGTGTAGATGGTAACTATGGTGGTACATTGCATTACGAACCAAATAGTTACGGTGAATGGCAGGAACAGCCTGAATCAAAAGAACCACCTTTGGAATTGACAGGCGATGCTTATGCACATAATTTCAGAGATGATGATCAGGATTATTACACCCAACCTGGTGATTTGTTCCGAATCATCAAAGCCGATGGAAAGGCAGATTTATTATTTGGAAACACTGCAAGACAAATCGGTGGAGCCGAGAAGTTTATCCAGATTCGTCACATCAGAAACTGTTACAAAGCAGATCCGGAATACGGTGAAGGAGTAGCCAAAGCTTTGGGGTTGACCATGGAAGAAGTAAACAGCTTTGACATGACACCTTATGACAGATGGGCTCCGAAACCTACAAATTCTTAATCGATTTGATTATTTTATAAATGAGGCTGTCTGTTTGGACAGCCTTTTATGTTTTATACGAAAAAAAATATTGACCTTTATTTAAAAATTAAAATAATTATGGATTCATACAAAATTCCGGCGCAGACACAAATCGGTCATGTTCATTTGAAAGTGGCTGACCTTGAACGCGCCCTTGCTTTTTATAATGGTTTATTGGGTTTTGAAATCACGACGATGTACGGTGATCAGGCGGCGTTTATTTCGGCAGGTGGTTACCATCATCACATCGGGTTGAATACCTGGCACAGCAAGGATGCGCCGCCAGCGCCGAGAAACAGCGTTGGCCTTTACCATACTGCGATAGTCTATCCGACCCGAAAAGATTTGGCAATGATTTTTGACCGAATCAGGAAAGCAAATTATCCGCTTACGGGCGCAAGTGATCATGGCGTTTCAGAAGCTTTGTATCTCGATGATCCCGACGGAAACGGTGTAGAGCTTTATTGGGACAGACCGCGCGAATTATGGCCACAAAAGCCAGATGGTTCTTTGGAAATGTACATCCATCCGATGGATTTGGTGGATTTATTAAAAGAATTGGAATGATAATCTTCGAATTCCTGCTTCTGGGCATTTAAAAATGAATAGTTTTTTTCAATTCAATAAAACCACGCGAAAATGGCATTTCCCGGTCGTTGCCGGAATTGCTGTGGGAATTCCTTTGTTCATAGGTTGGTATCTCGGTGACATCGAATCCGGGAAATTAGCTTCGCTGGCAGGTTTGTCAATTCTCTATATTCAATCCGATGATTTGATTGAGCGGATGATTCTTTTGATGACTTGTTGTTTTGGGATTATGGTGTCCTATACGATTGGTTTACTTTTTTCTTTCAGTCCTTATGTGGCACCGATTGCACTTGGACTTTTGTCTTTTGGGGTACATTATTCGTTGCATAAACTTCATCTGACACGTCCGCCCGGAAATTTCTTTTTCCTGATGTTGGCTTCCATGGCGATTTGTACGCCTTTTGAATGGAATACAATTGCCGAAAAAGTCGGATACATAGCCATGGGTGTGATTCTGACTTGTGCCATTGGGCTGGTTTATAGCTTGATTACCCTGAAAAAAAGCGAAGGATCGATTAGTAAACCAAAGATTACATCGGGAATAACCAATCTCATTGAGTCGATGACTTTCGGAATCGTGATGGCGGTTTCTCTGGGCGTGGCTTTCTTGTTGAAAATTGAAAACCCTTATTGGATACCGATTTCCTGTTTGGCGGTGATGCAGGGAAGGACGACGCGACATATCTGGATGCGTGGTGCTCAACGGATCACCGGGACTTTATTCGGACTGGGACTGACCTGGCTAATTGTATTGGGAAATCCCACGCCTTTGTTTATGGTCATTGGGATTACTTTATTGCAAACGATTGTGGAATTTCTAATCGTGAGGAATTATGGCGTTGCGGTGATATTCATAACGATTTTAACGGTTTTCTTGTCGGAATCGGGAAAAGAACTGACGGCCGATACAAATGCGATTTTCCTGGCGCGAATGATTGATATTTTCATTGGAAGCATCATCGGGATCATCGGTGGCTGGATTTTATACCATGAAAAAATTCATTTCTATACACGACTTCAAGTTAGAAAATCAAGAATGCTGATGAAGAAGAGGAGGAGGTAAGGGCGTTTAAGGTTTATGGTTGGATAATCTTACAAAGTTTCTTAGACAACACGTACCCAAAGCAAATTATAACTAAAAAGCCAATAAAATTGGCTTTTGGCGACTTAATATGCAAAAAAGTTAAACTTAGCACTTAACCCCGCATTTCGCCAAACCTATGTGCTTGTTGCACAACTCCCCATTATCAAAAAAAAATGTGTATCTTGTTGTATGCAAGGACGGAAGAAATTTACCCCCAAACTATTCTATCAAACCAGCTTAGAGAACTTGGTTCCAGAAAATGAT
>JAEWHB010000193.1 GCA_023388015.1 Bacteroidota bacterium | reverse complement strand
AACCCCCTTATTTTTTCTCTAGCTTTTTACCTTTTGCTACTAATTCCCAAAATGTTGCGGCTTCGGAAGGGATTATTAGAGATTCTTCAGAAAAATTATTCAAAAAATAATTAAAATCAGAAAAACTAAATCCCGATTTGAATTCGTCACGCAAATCCATGTTATTTTGCGCATAACAAAGATTTCCGTTTTGTTCTTCATTCAGAAATTCCAAACCGGTTTTTTCTTCGATTTGACGGATTAATTCTTTGTCGGATTCAGAAATCATCAGATTTTTTTTCAAGATACCTTAAACTTTCATAAAAAATCAATCTTTATCGATTCCACCTTCAAACATGGACTTTCTTTTTTCCATTTGCTCTTTTCGCACTTCTTCAAATTCTGTCTTGGAAATCACTTTTCCTTTTTGAGGTGGTGAAATTTTCTTTTTATCTTCAATTTTGACAGCAATAGCAGTATAAGAACGAGTTGATAATCCGGAATTAGGATTTTGCCTGTTTATTTGAATTTCCAGAATCAATCCCGGAAGGCCGTCATAAACTTCAGGGCCGTTTTTAAAATTCAATTTAGGAGCATACCAGGCAACGGCTGTAGTGATGCTGTCTATTTCTACTTCAGCTTTACGGACTTGATATCCCAATAATTCTTTGGACTCTTTGGATATTTTCCAGTCATACTTTTTGATTGAATCCTTTACTAAATATTTGTTGTTGAAAAGAGACATTTCCCGTAAAGAAAAATTATTTTGAAAGTCCTTGTATAAAACACCTTCATTCGCTTTCACAGCCAGATTAATGCCAAATCCTTCTGATTGGTCATTGCTGATTTTCTCTATATAATTAAATGTAGACTCTTGATTGTTTAAAATCAAATTATAAAATACGGGCTCTTTCATTTTCTGCACCATATCTCTTTTTATTTCATTCATATCGATTCCTGCACCTTCTACTCTTATTTGAAGTTTCTCTATGTCGAATTTCAAATAACTTTCATATTCAACGCTCAATATATCCTGAGCCTGAATCTGAACAAATGCAAGAACTAATGATAAAATGCTTATTAGTGATTTCATAGGTTTAAATTTTCCTAAAAATAAGAATATTTAGGGGAATCGAATGCTTTCCCGAAAAATAGAATCCACAAAAAACCTCACAAGTTTAGAAAACGAGTGAGGTTTAGTTATACATTTTAAAGATTTACACTATACAGTTTACAACTAAAAACCTTTTAATTGCTCCTCAATCTGCGCAATTTTTTCCAGCGCATCGGCTTCTTTTTTCTTTTCGGCGTTTACAACTGCTTCGGGCGCACCACTGACGAATTTTTCATTGGATAATTTCTTACGCACCGAATTCAAAAATCCGTAGAGGTATTCTTTTTCATTTTCCAGTTTTTCTTTCTCGGCTTCCAAATCCACATTTTCAGAAACCGGAATCAGGAATTCAAAAGTTCCGACTCTGAATGTAAATCCTTTATCGGGAAATTGTTCCGCAAATTGAACCGAAACATTGCCCAATTTTTCAATGAGTTCTGTCTTCAATGCTTCTTTTGAATTTTCTGCTGCAAATAATTCCAGCTTTTCCTTCGGCGAAATTCCTTTTTCGTTTCGGATGGCCCGGATTCCCGAAACCACTTCTGAAGTAGTATCAAACTGATTCAAAACACCTTGCCAGAAATTTTCAACTTCGGGATATTGGGAAATAATCAAGGCTTCTTCTGCCCTTCTTTCATCCATTAATTGCCAGATTTCCTCGGTAAGGAAAGGCATAAACGGATGCAATATTTTCAGACAGTTTCCAAGGTATTCAACCGTCACATCATAAGTTTGGCGGTCAATGGGTTTTCCAAATTCAGGTTTTACCGCTTCCAGATACCAAGAACAGAAATCATCCCAAATCAGTTTGTAAACCGACATTAAACTATCAGAAATACGGTATTTATCATAATTCGATTCGATTTCTTTCAGTTCTGAATTGAATTTCGAATAAAACCATTCTACCGCAAATTTATTTTCTTCAGGCGTTTCAAGTGTTTCATCTACTTCCCAACCTTTGATCAGACGGAATGCATTCCAAATTTTATTGGCGAAATTTCTTCCTTGCAGACACAAATCGGTATCAAACGGCAAGTCATTTCCAGCAGGTGCGGTCAAAAGCATTCCTACCCGAACGCCATCGGCTCCATATTCTTTCATCAATTCAATCGGATCAGGCGAATTCCCCAAAGATTTCGACATTTTACGACCTTGTTTATCACGTACCAAACCTGTGAAATATACATTTTGGAAAGGTAATTCGTTTCGGTACTCATATCCGGCCATAATCATTCGGGCTACCCAGAAAAAGATAATATCTGGTCCGGTCACGAGATCCTGAGTTGGATAATAATATTGAATTTCTTCGTTTTCAGGATCATTAATTCCGTTGAAAACCGAAATCGGCCACAACCAGGAAGAAAACCAGGTATCCAGCGCATCATCATCCTGACGTAAATCGTCTTCCGTCAAAACCAAATTCCTTTCTCTTTCTATGATCTGAAGCGCTTCCTGTTTGTTCAATGCCACCACAAAATCCTCCTGACCATCACCATAATAAAAAGCTGGAATCTGGTGTCCCCACCACAATTGCCGTGAAATATTCCAGTCGTGAACATTTTCCATCCAATGTTTGTAGGTGTTTTTGAATTTGGAAGGATGAAATTGAATCGTATCGTTCATCACATTTTCAAGCGCCGGTTGCGCCAGATCCTTCATTTTCAAAAACCACTGAACCGAAAGTTTAGGCTCGATGACAACTCCGGTTCTTTCAGATGTGCCGACTTTGTTGTTGTAATTTTCAACTTTTTCAAGCAATCCTTTTGATTCGAGTTCGATTTCAATTTCCTTTCGAACTTTGAACCGATCTTTTCCTGCATAATGCAAAGCATGATGATTCAAAGTCGCATCATCATTGATCGCGTCGATGATTTCCAAATCATGTTTCTTTCCTAACTCATAATCGTTCACATCATGCGCCGGCGTTACTTTCAAACATCCGGTTCCGAATTCAATATCGACATATTCGTCTTCAATAATAGGAATCGCGCGATTTGCAATCGGGACAATCACATTTTTTCCTTTCAGAAATGAATAGCGTTCATCATTGGGATTTATGCAAACAGCCGTATCGCCAAAAATCGTTTCAGGACGCGTGGTAGCGACCACAATATAATCTTCGCTTCCCTCAATCAGATATCTTAAAAAATATAATTTCCCTTGTTTTTCCTGATAAATAACTTCTTCATCCGAAATATTGGTTTTGGCTTCGGGATCCCAGTTAACCATACGGTAACCGCGGTAAATCAGTCCTTTGTTGTAAAGATCGACAAAAACTTTGGTCACCGATTCCGACAAATCAGCGTCCATCGTGAATTTTGTACGGTTCCAGTCACAAGAACAACCCAATGTTTTGAGTTGTTCGAGGATGATTCCTCCGTGTTCGTGTGTCCATTCCCAAGCGTGTTCCAGAAATTTCTCACGTCCGATTTCGAATTTAGAAATTCCTTGGTCTTTGAGTTTGGCTACCACTTTTGCCTCGGTAGCAATCGACGCATGGTCGGTTCCGGGTACCCAGCAGGCATTGTAACCTTTCATTCGGGCACGACGAATCAGCACATCCTGAATGGTATTATTCAGCATATGTCCCATGTGCAGGACGCCGGTGACGTTGGGTGGCGGAATTACAATGGTGTAGGGTTTGCGTTCATCGGGTTTTGAAAAGAAGTATTCGTTTTGCATCCAGTAATCATACCACTTCTGTTCTACGCTCTGCGGATTGTATTTAGTTTGTAATTCCATTGCTTCAAAAAATATTAGTCGATATTGTTTTGTTAATGAATTGCAAATGTAAGATTAGTAAGAACGATTTATAAATTTAATTTCTAAATTTGTTCAACAAAAACAGAGTTCAATGAAAAAATTATTATTAGCAGGTGCATTTTTGGTAGGTGGTTTAGCATTTCTAAACGCACAGGAAATCGAAATAAGTGAATCTAACGTAGATTTGGGAAACATCAAATATGGTGGAAAAGCCGTGACTACAGTTCAGATTAAAAACACAGGTGACAAACCTCTGATCATTTCAGAAGCTAAAGCAACTTGCGGATGTACAGTTCCAAAATGGCCGAAAGATCCGATTGCACCGGGGAAATCTGCACCGATGACTGTTGAATACACGACAACTACAAAAGCTGGCGCGTTCAACAAAACTGTAACCATCAGCTCAAACGCTATTACCGAAGGTCGCAAAATATTCCGTATCAAAGGGGTAGTTGACGCAAATCCAAGCGCTGCATCAGCTGCGAAAAAATAATAAGGAAATTTACATTTCCGAACTGAAATCCTTCATATTTTTGAAGGATTTTTTTTTTGTTTAAATATTTTAATATCCAAGTGACTTACAGAGAACATTTAAAACGTAATTTAAAACTTGCTGTACCCGTGATGATTACACAGACCGGACAGATCATGGTCAATCTGGTTGATAACTTCATGGTGGGCGGACTTGGTGGGAGATTTGATTACGTTGTCGATGAACAACTTGGGAAAACCGCATTGGGGGCCGTTTCATTAGGAAATGCCGTATTCATTACGGCATTGGTTGTTGCATTTGGATTTAGTTTTGCTATTTCGCCACTGGTGGCAGCTGCAGATGCAAAAAAAGACAAAGAAGGCGCCGCAAAAATTTTCTCGCATGGATTGTTACTCAATCTTAGTTTGGCAATAGTTCTTCTCATTCTACTTGAATTCTCCAAACCTCTTCTCTATTACATGGGACAACCTGAGGATGTGATAGATATGGCGATTCCGTTTTTGTCCATTATGGCCTGGTCAATGATTCCGATTATGATTTTCCAGTCTTTCCGACAGTTTTCAGAAGGACTTTCATTGACTATTCCGGTTACGGTTGCAACAATTATAGGGAATATAGTCAACATCGTACTGAATTATGGTTGGGTTTACGGCTATTGGGGATTTCCGCGGTTGGAAGTTGAGGGTGCCGGCTGGGGAACTTTCTTTGCGCGTATCAGTATGCTGGTGGTGCTTGTAATAACATTGTGGAATTTCAAAAAAACCAAAGAATACCTTCAAGCGGTGAAATTCAAAGTATTGGATTCCAGTATTTTAAAAAGCATTATGAACATGGGAATTCCTACTGCCATGACTTCCTTTTTTGAAGTGAGCGCTTTTGCCGGTGCCGCATTTATTTGCGGATATGCATTTTCAGCCGATGTCGCTGAACAGGAAATCGCCAAGACACATCTGGCCGCACATCAGATTGCGATCAGTCTGGCTTCTACCACTTTTATGATGTGTATGGGACTGGGCGTAGCCGCAACTGTTCGGGTGGGGTATCAATTAGGTTTAAAAAACTATAAAATACTTCGCGAAGCAGGTTGGTCGGCCATCCTCATGGTGATTGCATTTATGTTTATCTGCGGTATTGCAATGGTTTTACTGCGGTATCAACTCCCCGCTTTTTATTTGGACAATGAAGCCGTGATTGAACTTGCCGCACAACTACTAATTATCGCCGCTTTGTTTCAGCTTTCAGACGGAATTCAATTGGTTACGCTGGGTGCTTTGCGCGGAATGCAGGATGTGAAGATTCCTTCCATGATTACATTTGTTGCGTATTGGATTATCGCATTGCCGCTTGGAGCCCTTCTTGCCATTTATTTTGAGATGCGTGCATTTGGAATGTGGATTGGTTTGTTAGCAGGCTTGACAATTGCGTCAATTA
>JAEWHB010000174.1 GCA_023388015.1 Bacteroidota bacterium | reverse complement strand
CTTTTGAAAACATCAATGGTGTGAATTTCCTGGCGGTTCGTACAAGTTTGGATGCGAATACCATCAAACAAATCGCTTTTCCACTCCGAAAAGAAATAGAAAATCTGTTTTTGGTGGTAGGTTCTGATCACAATGGAAAACCTTCGATCACCGTTTCGATTTCCGATGAATTAATGGAAAGCAAAGGATTGAATGCCGGACAGATTGTGCGTGAATTAGGAAAAGAAATTCAGGGTGGCGGTGGAGGTCAAGCCTTCTTTGCGACAGCCGGAGGAAAGGATGTTTCGGGATTGGACAGAGCGCTGGAGAAAGCAAGAAGCTTAATTTAAGCACTTTTGAGGAAGTGATTTCTTCATAGAAATTTAACGTTTGTGAAAGTTCCTCAAGCGTTATTTTCTAATTCCTCCTTTTAAATTCCATGTAGAATTCTTTATCGGAATGTTTGATTAAATCTTCAGAACAAGAACTTAATTCTTCCAAAGGGGTTGAATCATCAAAACTTATGAATTTGGCATTCGTATAAATCAAAACCGAATCATTGTCCATTTTCTGTTCGCCAAATCCGCGGAATAATTTACCGTCCTTGTGCAAAAAATAAACTTCTTGTTCAGAAAAGGTACCTTCTGCCAGAAAATCATATTCAAGTTTTAAAGTATCACCCTCAATTTCTCCTTCGATTTCACCGATTGATCCGTCTTTTTCAAAAAAATCATAATTCATCCAACCTTTTATTTCATTCCCATCACGTTGATAATGTAAACTGATTGAGTCTTTTCCATTTGTGAACTGATAGCAATGAACGGATGCCATTTCAGGATTTTCTGATTTAATCTCATCAATATCCAAACGGTTTTCTGATTTTGAATCGCAACTATAAATTCCGATTAATAATAATATAAGGATTGATATTCTGATTTTCATAATTGATTGTTTTACTCAAATCTAGCAAATTAAGTTATGTAATGATCAGAATTCAAGTGGTTTAACATAATTAATTGAGAAATTGAACACTCTTAATTGTCAAAAAAACAAAAAATATCTTAATGAGAAATTTAAAATTCTTAGGTTTGAATGAGTTTAAACTAAATTGATTATGAAAAAAATATTTCCGGTTGCAATTCTTCTATTTTTGATTTTTTCCTGTAGCAAGGAAGAAAAGAATTTTGTGACCATTGCGGGGAAAATTGAAAACGCAGATGCTGACAGTGTGTATATCGTAAAGGAGAATTTACGAAAAGCCATTGCCATTCATGAAGGAGAATTTGCGGATACGCTCAAAATTTCAACGTCAGGATATTTTGAATTTTATTCGGGAAGAGAAAGAACCGAAATATTCCTGAATCCGGGCGATAGTTTATTTATTTCGACCGATATGGAGGAATTTGACGAAAAATTAAACTATGGTGGAACTTCTGCAGCCGAAAATAATTACCTGGCAGCTAAACAACTAAAAATAGAAGGTATTTACCCTGATCCGGCCAGTTTTTTCTCACGACAACCCAATGAATTCAAATTGGCATTAAATGAATTCAAATCCCAACTGACATCAGATCTATCTGCAGGCGATTTAGATTCTGAATTCAAAAAACTGGAAACCAAAAACATCGAATATTATTACCAGATCATGCTGGCCCAATTTCCGATGGCGCATAAATATTTCACCCGAAATGAAGTGGTTTTGCCGGAAGGTTTTGACGAAACCCAAAGCTTAAACCTTGAAAATGAAGCAGATTTCGCTTCGATTCCGGCTTATCGTGAATTTGTTTTGTATAAAATTTCCGATCAATTAGGCGAAGCCGAAACACCAGAAGAAACAGAAAAAATAATTTCGGCAATTAAATCTTCCAAAATAAAAGATGCGGTGATGGAGGAATTCCTGATGTATTCAATCGAATCAGGAAGTCCCGATGCGCAGCGATACAACGATTTCATCCAGAAAAATGCCAAAGATGATAAACTTAAAAAGGAATCGGCTGAGGCTTTTGCTAAAGTTCAGAAATTGCTTCCGGGACAACCTTCACCGAAGTTCAGCTATCCTGACATCAACGGAAAAACCGTATCGCTTGACGATCTGAAAGGGAATCTGGTTTATATCGATGTCTGGGCAACCTGGTGTGGTCCTTGCATCCGCGAAATTCCTGCTTTGAAACAATTGGAATCTGATTATCAAGGCAAAAACATCAGGATTGTAAGTATGTCGATCGACCCGAAGGAAGACTTTGACAAATGGCAAAAAATGGTCAAAGAAAAAGACCTCAAAGGAATTCAAATCTTTGCCGATAATGCCTGGAAATCAGAATTTGTACAGGAATATGGCATCAAAGGTATTCCGAGATTTATTTTAGTTGATCAGAATGGAAACATCTTGAATGCAGACGCGCCACGTCCTTCAGATCCGCAAATTAGAACTTTATTGGATAAGAATTTATAACTCATTTTAGCCCTAACAGGATTTAAAACCCTGTTAGGGTTGATTATAGCAAAAATTCATCTAAATTTTTGGAGGAAATAACTGAAGTCGATTCTACCGGATAATTAGCCAAAAAGGTCTTCGAAAATTTTGATTTGCCTTTTTTTGGATTCCATTTGAATTCAAAAGCATTGAATTTGGATTCCGACTCTTCGATCCAGTCAATTTCCTGCTGCTGATACGTCCGCCAGAAATAATATCTTCCGGACCAATCATCGTATCGCAATTTCTTTATTCGCTCCGAAACCATGAAGTTTTCCCATAATGCCCCGATATCTTGCCGAAAATCAAGGGGTTTGAAATCTCCTATGATTGCATTGCGAATTCCATTGTCATAGAAATAAATTTTACGAGAAGTACTGATTTCATTCCGAATGTTTCGACTCAGCGGAAGTAAACGGAAAATGACATAGGTTTTTTCCAAAAGAGAAATGTATTCTTCTACTGTGGACCTATCTGCACGCACTAAATTTGCCAATTCATTATAGTTGACTTCTTGTCCTACCTGCAAAGCCAAAGCGAGTAAAATTTTATCTAATAGTTCCGGTTTTCTAATTCCCTTATGTTGTAATAAATCTTTATACAAATAACTTTTGGTTAATTCTTTCAGGATGTCTTCCTTTTCATTGGGATGCGTTATGACCTCCGGGTACATTCCGTAAATCAAATAAGATGAAAGGTTTTTTTGATTTTCTAAATACCCAAAATGTTGATTCATTTCTTCCCAACTAAATGGGAACAAATTAAATTCCCATTTTCTGCCGGTTAAAGGTTCATTTATTTCTTCATTTAAGCCAATTACCGAAGAGCCACTCGCTACCACCCTAACATTGTCAATTCGGTCATGAATAATTTTAAGTAAAATTCCAATGTTTTTGATGCGCTGTGCTTCATCTATAAAAATTCTTGTATGATCTCCGATGATTTGTCGAAGCTTTTTCTCTCCAGCATCTTCCAGTAAAACCCTATCCTCCGGATCATCTCCATTCAAAAACAGATAGTTTCCCTTTTCTCTGCATAGCGAATGAATCAAAGTAGTTTTCCCTACTTGCCGTGGACCTGTTACCAAAATTACTTTTCCGGAATCCCATTTGGATATCAAATGATTTCTTAATTTCCTTTGAATGCTCATGCCTTTGACTTTCAACAAAAGTAGAAAAAACTAGATTATAATCTACTAATTTTATATAAATAATAGAATATAATCTACTGATTTTATATAATTAATGGATTATTGTTTGTTAAATTCAAAAAAATCCCGCTCTTTCAAGCGGGATTTACAAAACGTTTTATGTGATTTAATTTATTTTACTTTTTCTACAATTGCTTTGAAAGCTTCCGGGTGATTCATGGCCAAATCGGCAAGAACTTTACGGTTCAATTCGATTCCGGCTTTTTTAGCAGCACCCATAAATTGTGAATAAGACATTCCGTGAAGTCTAGCTCCCGCGTTGATTCTTTGAATCCACAAAGCACGGAAGTTTCTCTTTTTCTGACGACGGTCACGGTAAGCATAAACCAATCCTTTTTCAACCGCATTTTTAGCTACGGTCCATACATTTTTTCTGCGTCCGAAGTAACCTTTGGCTAACTTCATCAACTTTTTTCTGCGCGCTCTTGACGCTACTGAATTTACTGATCTTGGCATAATTTTTAATTTTTTTG
>JAEWHB010000151.1 GCA_023388015.1 Bacteroidota bacterium | reverse complement strand
GTTCATATTTAGAGCGAAGCGAATAAACCATTGCTTCTTCCCGGAATTTTGTGTCAGGGAAATCATTCAACATATTGTCAAATGCGATTCCTGCAGCTTTGTATTTCAGTGTTTTATAATAAATCTTTGCGATTTCAAATGCTTTCTTTTCCAGCTTTTCTCTTAACTCATTGATGTATCCGTTGGCTTCCTCAACCTTAGCCGATTCTGGATAAGCATTGATAAAAGATTGCAATTCATTAATGGCATTGTAAGTACTGGACTGGTCTAAATTATAAACCGGTGAATCTGTATAAAAGGCGTAAGCCGAACGGAATGCCGCTTCTTCAGCACGCGGATCTGCCGGATTGGTGATGTAAAATGTTTTGAATTGGTGGGCTGCCAAACGATAATTTTTATCCTGAAAATTGGCATCGGCCTGTTTGTAAGCGATATCAGCAGCGAATTCAGTTCCCGAAAAAGCGGCCGAAACTTTTTGAAAAAGTTCAATGGCATTGGACCATTTTCCTTCCTCATAAAATTCATTGGCAACCTGAAGAATGTAGTCCTTGTCAGAACTTTTAATTGCTCTTTCAAAACGTTTGTTGCATGAAACTGCCAACGTCAAAACAATTAATAAAACACCGAATTTTTTAAACATTTTGCAAAGGTATAAAATATTTGCCACAAACATAATACAATTGCAGGTGGCAAAATGTTAAGGGAATTAAAATTATTTAGGCGAATGGAAACTTGAAATGTCCCTGTCGAACAAATACATACCTCCTTTGTCGTCACCGATTAATTTTAATTTATCCAGAATAATCCGAGCCAGTCTTTCCTCTTCAATTTGCTCCGAAACATACCACTGAAGGAAATTATGGGTGGTATAATCTTTTTCGGAAAGCGTGAGATCGACAATTTCATTAATCATTTCCGAAACTTTGATTTCATGTTCAAGCAACATTTCAAATAGTTCATGCAGATTCTGAAAATCCTGTCTCGGCATTTGCAATGCCGGAATGATGGCTTTGCCACCGCGTTCGTTGATGAAACGAACGAGCTTCAGCATATGCATTCTTTCTTCGTCGGAATGGGCAAAAAGAAATTCCGAAATTCCTTCAAGTCCGCGGGCGTCTGCCCAAGAAGCCATCGCAAGGTAAAGCTGTGAAGCGGTTGCTTCGGCTTCTACTTGATTGTTCAGAGCGTCCAATATACTTTGTTTGATCATAACTTTCAGTTTAAATTTTTTCTAATAATTCTTTAATTTGCTTTGATAAATTTTCGCTTGCATGAACCAAGGGAAGTCGGGTAAAAGGTTTGCAAATACCTTTGTGTGCCAATAAAGATTTGATTCCGCAAGGATTTCCTTCCACATAAATGGAACGGGTAATGTCCATCAGTCGATAGTGCAAAGAATATGCCTCATCTACTTTTCTCTCCAATCCCAACCGGATCATTTGGGTATATTCCTCCGGCAAACCTTGTGCAATAACCGAAATCACGCCCTTTCCTCCGGCAAGTGTCATCGGCAAACCGAATTCATCATCACCGGACAAAACGATAAAATCGTCAGGTTTATCTTTCAGTATTTCAGTGCTTTGAACAAAATTAGGAGATGCTTCTTTGATGGCTATGATATTTTTAAAATCATGAGCGAGTCTCAAAGTCGTTTCGGTATTGATGTTTGAGCTGGTTCTTCCCGGAACATTGTAAAGAATAATTTTGGCTTCAGTATTTTCGGCCAAAGCTTTGTAATGCTGATAAATTCCTTCCTGCGTAGGCTTGTTGTAAGCCGGAGAAGCGGAAAGTACGACCAGGAAATCCGACAAATCGGTTTGGCTAAATTCTTCCTTGACTTCAGCGGTATTATTACCTCCGATTCCTAAAACCAGTGGCAAACGACCGGAATTTGCCGATTTTATGGTTGAAACGATTTCTTTCTTTTCATTTTTGGTTAAAGTCGGGGTTTCTGCCGTGGTTCCCAAGCAAACCAGGTATTCGACTCCGCCTTTTATGGCGTGATCCACCAGTTTTTCAAGTGCCGGAAAATCAATGCTTCCGTCCTGATGAAAAGGGGTAATCAGTGCAATTCCGGTTCCTGTCAATTCGTTCATATTTGAAAAATTTGTTTATAAATAATGTTTTGAATGAAGTGAAAATTCCATCATTCGAAAGTTCAAATTTAAGGTATATAAATAGAAAAACCTCAAAGGATTTAAAAGGCTTTGGAGTTAAATTGTAGAATTCTAAAATTTGTATTTAATCTAATTTTAATTCTAAAATAGGTTTAAACCAAAAAGATTTCTCAAATTTGATAGCAGAATTAATCAAAATGAAAAACTTCTCTGTTCCCGTTCTCATTTCATTGTTTTTTCTGACGGCTTGCTCCCAAAAGATTTACCAGGTTCAACAAGCGGATTATCAGGAAAATATTTCCATTTCCAATGAATTGGAAGCCGATGAAACCGTTGTGGCGCTGATTGCGCCTTACAAACGTGAATTGCAGGAAACGATGGACAAAGTCATCAGCTATACTCCGATTGCGCTTCATCGGGACGGCTACAACAGTCCACTCGCCAATCTGAATTGTGATATGGTTTTGGAAGAAGCCAATTTGATTTATCAGAAAAAACACAACCAGAAAATCGATCTCTGTGTTTTGAACTGGGGCGGAATTCGCCGGACTTTCACCGCCGGAGATTTGACGGTAAGAAATGTTTTTGAACTGATGCCTTTTGAAAATGAAGTAGTCGTGGTAACGCTTTCGGGCGAGAAAATCCCGGAAATGATACGTTTTCTGTCCAATGCGCCGGTGGGACATCCGCTGTCGGGAATTCAATTCGTTTCAAACGATGAAAGTTCAATTCTCATCAATGGTGAAAAATTAGACAAAAACAAAAATTATACGATTGTGACCAATGATTTCCTTCAAAAAGGAGGCGACCAGATGAGTTTCTTTGAAAATCCGGTTTCGGCTGAAAACTTGGGCATCAAACAAAGAGATTTGATGATGAATTATTTTGGTAAAAACGATACCATCCGGGTAAATCTGGAAAAACGAATTCTTGACAAATAAAACTACTCACAACCCCAAACTCATAACGTAAATGGAAAACCGTAGAGAATTTATAAAAAAGGCAGCTGCAGCTTCTTTGCTGACGATGGTTCCGACGGCGAATTTGCTGGCGGAAGAGTTCAATAAAACCCAGAAAATAACGATTCTTCATACCAATGATCAACATTCCCGGATAGAACCTTTTGAACCATCGAGCGATGAAACTTATTCCAACAAAGGTGGTTTTGCGCGTCGGGCAGCTCTGATTCATCAAATCCGACAACAGGAAGAAAATGTTCTTCTGTTGGATGCAGGCGATGTGGTGCAAGGAACGCCTTATTTTAATTTGTTTGGCGGCGATCTTGAATACAAACTGATGTCACAAATGGGGTACGATGTCGGGACTTTGGGAAATCACGAATTTGACAATGGTCTGGAAGGTATCAAAAGTCGTATGCCACACGCGAAATTTGAAATCGTAATTGCGAATTATGATTTTACAAATACTTTGATGGAAGGTTTTTTCAAACCTTACAAAGTCATTCAGAAATCAGGCGTTAGGATTGGGATTTTCGGAGTAGGAGTGGACCTCACCGGTTTGGTTTCCCGCGATGCTTACGGCGAAATGAAATATTATGATCCGATTGAGATTGCGCAGGATATGAGCCGGATTTTACGCGAAGAAGAAAAATGTGATTTGGTGATTTGCCTTTCGCACATCGGCTACGAATATCAGCACGATGACAGTATTGTTTCTGACAAACATTTAGCCAAAAAAACTTCAGGAATTGATTTGATCATCGGCGGACATACCCATACTTTTCTGCCCCAACCCGAAGAATTTCTGAATGCAAAAGGAAAAACGGTTTTGTATAATCAGGTAGGCTGGGCAGGGCTATTCCTAGGTCGAATTGATTTTCATCTGCAACACGGAAAAGTTCAGAAATATACAGCTTATGGACTGAATGATTATTTGGTGGATGGGCGTTTGGTTTGAGTTAAACCTACTCTTCCTCACATTTACTCTCGTCTTTTTCCAGTAGAATTTCGCCTTCTTTTACTGCCGCATCGTCACCGCCTTTCACCGCAATTTCTGTTTTGGCAACCAAAACGGCATAAGTGGATGGTTGAATTCCATTCCCAAAAACTTTGGAATGTTCCTTGGTAAATTCCGCTCCGAAATACAAAATAGCCGCCGAATAATAAATCCATAACAAGAGTAAAATCACCGATCCGGCAGCTCCAAAAGCACTTGCCGTCGCATTGTGTTGCAAATAAAAGGAAATTCCGTATCGCCCCAACATGAATAATAAAGAAGTGAAAATCGCACCGCCGATGATGTC
>JAEWHB010000121.1 GCA_023388015.1 Bacteroidota bacterium | reverse complement strand
TTTACAACATCATCGACATCGAATTGGAAAAACTTTACAAACGTCTTTCCGATCTAGGTTACCATGTTGAGCTGACAGAAGATGCTAAAAACTTTATCGCCGACAAAGGATTTGATAAAGATTATGGAGCACGTCCGTTGCGTCGAGCACTTCAAAAATATATTGAAGATCCGATGGCAGAAGAAATCATCAATTCGGAAATTTCCGAAGGCGATAAACTGCTGATTACTTTAAACGAAGCAAAAGACGGCGTGGAAATTTCGGTAAAAGGAAAATCCGCACAGCAAGAATCTTAAAATTAAATTGATAATTATAAAGACCGCGTTCAGTTTTGGACGCGGTTTTTTTTTTATTGGGGCGTGTCCCCGTTGCTACACAAGCTCCGCAACGAGGTCAGGCTCTCGGCACTCGCTTTTCTTTTGTTGCAAAAAGTTTTTCCAGGTTTTCAAATGCTCAAGGCAACAAAAGAAAGAGCTCAAACAAATGCCTCCATCCTTCACGCAAAGAAAAGAATTCTCTAAATTTTTTGATAAGATCCCAAAAGCGTCCAGAATTTTTCCGGTGATTTTAAATTCATGGATATTTTCTTCCATTCATTTAATTCAAGTGTAAACTCCGAACCTTCAATTTGAAACTTTCCGATGAAAAATTCATCTTTTCCCCAAAATAACCCGAATAAATCATGAATTAAATGCAGGTTATTCTGATCGATGCTTTCAAAAAATAAAATTGAACCATCGGTATAAGGAAAATTAACTTGATGAGGAATGGTGGTGTTCATTTCCACTGCCAATAATCGGTTTTTACTATAAATAGGAAATTGAATTTGCGGCAACAAATCCAATTGTTGAAAATATTCCTCATTTTTACTAAATCCTTCTCGATTTAAAAATGGAATCTTAGTTAAGTTTTTGGACTTTTGGGAAAGTTCGTCTTCAAAGTAATCTCCAAATTTTAAAATTTCGTTGACCGATAAAGGTTTTTCAATAAAATCGTTCAAGGGAATGCTAAAATAATTAGCAATTCGAATCACGTATTCCAACTTAGGTTCCGCGCGCATTTCTTCATATGAAGAGATGTTGGCGCGTTTTAAGTCAAATATCTCGGCAAATGCCTGCTGGCTTAACCCTTTTACTTGCCGTAATTTCTTGATATTTTGTCCTAAAAAACTCACAATTGAAAATTTTAACATTTTTTATGCTAAAAATATTAGCATTTTTTATACTTTTACTACACAAATTAACAAACTTTAGAGCAAATATCAAAATTATGAACTACAAAACTGTAAAATCTTACATCGAAACAATGGATTATACCGTTGTAGATGAGAACGAAAAAGAAGGTGTTCTCGTCATCGAAAACTTGATGGACGGCGTTCGGAATTTGATTGTTGGGGTTGTTTCTCCCGTGCTGATTTTAGAGCAGTATTTATTTACGCTAAAAGAAGAAAATATGGAAACCTTTAAATCCCTCCTAATTAAAAACCGCGACATTATTCACGGAGCCTTTGCGCTTACGGAAGATGGGAAGAAAGTTATTTTTCGCTACACCTTGCGATTGCATAATTTGGATTTCAACGAATTTGAAGCAGCAATCAATTCTTTGAGTTTGTTGATGAGTGAATATTATGAACAGTTGATTAAATTTTCAAAATAAGTAAAACCTATAAAATTAAAATGATGAATATTTTTAAAAGAATTTTTAGAATCGGACAAGCGGAAATACATTCGGTTGTTGAAAAAATGGAAGATCCGATCAAGATGACGGAACAGGGAATTCGCGAAATGAAAGCGGATTTAGATGAGTCATTGGAAGCCTACGCAAAAGTAAAAGCCTTGGCCATTCGCACGCAAAATAATGTTGAAAACAAACAAAAAGAATCGAAAGAATTTGAAAGAAAAGCCATTATATTGCTGGAAAAATCAGAGGCCAAAGAATTGGAAGTTGAAAAAGCGGAAACTCTAGCCAAAGAAGCCTTGCTTTTGAAAAAACAGTTGTTGTTGGAAGTTGAGGAATTGAAAAAACAAGCTGCAGCACACTTAAATTCGTCCAATGAATTATTTAAAAACGTGGAGGTTTTGAAGTTCAATATTTCAAAATGGGAAGCTGAATTAAATACGTTGAAAGCAAGAGTGAAAGTTTCTGACGCAACCAAATTGGTCAACAAACAATTGGCGAAAATCGATTCCAATAGCACGATTTCCATGTTGGAACGAATGAAAGAAAAAGTAGAAGAAGACGAAGCGCTTTCAAAAGCCTACGGCGATATCGCACTGACCAACAAAAATGTAGTCGATGAAATCAACGAAGCAATTGGATCGGACGATGTGTCAAAAGAATTAGAAGAATTGAAAAATAAATTGAAAAATGGCTAAGATATTCGAATATAAAACCATCACTATTTTACCAAAAGGAACTTGGAAAAATAAATTTGATACAATTGAAATCGATAAAATACTGAATGAGATGGGGCAAGAAGGTTGGGAGTTGATTTCCATGGAAGATAAAAATTTTGGCTATGGAGCCACGGAATGTTTTTATTACACTTTCAAACGTGAAATTTAAAACCTAAAATTAACCTCTATGACTGAATTAATACATAACTTATTTCATCCGCTTCCAAACGGAATCATGACAGTTTTAGCGGGATTTTCCTTGCTCTATTGGTTGTTTGTGATGATTTCCGGTAGTGGACTTGATTTTGGGCTCGATACTGATTTGGACGCAGAAATAGGCGATGTTTCAGAGTTGGATTCGCCAGAATCTGTTGCGGAAATGGGCTTCTTTGATCAGGTTTTGAATTTTATCAATGTCGGGAAAGTTCCACTGATGGTCATCGTAACGCTTTTCAAATTTGTAAGTTGGATCATAACCATTTTATCAACAACCGCTTTAGGATTGGGAAAATTGGGAATTTGGTCGGTTCTAATTTTAATTCCGATTTTCATCGTTACGTTTTTTTTAATGCATTATTTAACCAAACCATTTGTGAAATTGTACCATAATTTAGGTTACAAAGGAGATGAACCTATTGATTATTTAGGCCGAACCGGGAAAATGAAATCAACTATTGAAAACCAGAAATACGGTTCTGCTGAATTCTACATAAACGGTGATGTCATTCGTCTAAATGTAGTCAGTCAAGATGGAACGAAGATCGAATACGATGCAGCGGTTCAAATTGTGAACGAATCCAACGACAAAAAAATATTTTACGTCAAAAAAGAATATAATTTATCAAATATCTAAAACTATAAAACTATAAAACTATTTAAAAATGAATATGCCTAACTTTTTATTCCTTGGAGGAACAACCGGAGTTGTTTTGATTGCCGTAGGAGTTGTGATTTTCTTATTTTTTGCATTCTTAATTGTCTTAAGTTCTTTTTACAAAAAAATTCCACAAGGAAAAGCCATTGTCAGAACGGGTTTTGGAGGCACAAAAGTCGCTTTCAATAAAGGAATGTACGTTGTTCCGATTTTCCATAAAATGGAAATCATGGACATTTCGATCAAAAAAATTGAAATTTCCCGAATGGAAAATGACGGTTTGATCTGTAAAGACAACATTCGGGCGGACATTAAAGTTGCCTTTTTTGTTCGTGTAAACAAATCGGTGGATGATGTCATCAATGTGGCTCAAAACTTAGGAACAGTACGGGCAAGTGAGCCGGAAACCTTAAAAAGTATTTTTGAAGCCAAATTTTCAGAAGCCCTGAAAACCGTCGGTAAAAAATTTGATTTTATTGAATTATATGAGGCGCGGCGAGAATTTCGGGATGAAATTTTGCATATCATCGGAACCGATTTGAACGGATACATTTTAGATGATTGCGCCATCGATTATTTGGAACAAACGGAATTGAAATTTTTAAGTCCAGACAATATTTTGGATTCTGAAGGGATTAAGAAAATTACCGATTTGACAGCCAGACAAAATATGGATGCGAACTTAATCCGCAGAGCAGAAGAAAAAACCATCAGAAAACAAGATGTGGAAGCACGTGAAGCGATTTTGGAATTGGATCGTCAATTGGCTGAAAAAGAAGAGCGTCAAAAAAGAGAAATCGAAAATATCAAAGCCAGAGAAGGTTCAGAAATTTTAAAGGTAAATGAAGAGGAAAGGCTGAAAGCAGAAACCGTCCGGATTTCAACGGAAGAAGCTTTAGCCGTTCAGGAAGAAAATAAATTACGCCAAATCATCATTGCCGAGAAAAACAAACAACGTACCGATGCGGTTGAAACGGAAAGAGTGGAAAAAGACCGTCAATTGGAGCAAACCGAACGGGAGCGTATTGTGACTTTGGCGCAGATCGACCGCGATAAAATTGTGGAGGTTGAAACCAAAAATATCCAAAACGTCATCAAAGAACGTGTTCAATTGGAAAAAGGTGTGGTAGAAGAACAACAAAACTTAAAAGATGTGGAGATCTTCCGTGATGCTGAACGTAAGAAACAAGCGGGTGTGATTGCAGCTTCTCAAGAAGCAGAAGAGAAATTGGTGGCAACTGTGAAAGCAGCCGAAGCAGCAAAAATTGCAGCAGAACAAGAAAGAGAAAAGAAGATTATTGATGCGGAGGCCGATAAGAGCATTGCAGAAAGAAAAGCACAAGAAATTATTATCGAAGCGGAAGCCAAAAAAGAAGCTTCAGCGAAAGATGCAGAAGCTAGAAAAATCATTGCAGAAGCAGAAGCAAAAGAAGCAGCAGCAATTGGATTATCTGAAGCAGAAGTAATGATTGCAAAAGCAGAAGCAGAAGAGATTCAAGGTACTGCCGAAGCTTCCGTAATCGAGAAAAAAGCCGAAGCAGTTAGAAAAGAAGGATTAGCCGAAGCGGAAGTGGTGCGTGAAAAAGCCTTGGCAGAAGCCAAAGGAATTGAAGAAAAAGCTGCTGCCATGAAACAATTACATGAATCAGGGCAATCGCACGAAGAATTCAAACTTCAATTGAACAAAGAAAAAGAAGTGGAATTGGCGCAAATCAACATCCAAAAAGACATTGCAACTGCGCAAGCTGATGTATTGTCAGAAGCTTTGAAATCTGCGAAAATTGATATCGTGGGTGGCGAAACCATGTTCTTTGAAAACATTGTTAAACAAGTTTCAAACTCCAAAGGATTTGACCATTTGATCAATAATTCTCAACATGCAACCGATATCAAAAATTCCTTAATTGGAGAAGATGGTTCTGGAGATTTGGCTGAAAAGATCAGAGGAATGGCCGACAAATATGGAATCAATTCCAATGACATCAAGAATTTGACCATCACGGCGGCCTTGATTCAGTTGCAACAAGCTGCATCGGCACAAGGAAATGAACAAGACGCAGGATTTATCAATTCTTTGTTTGGAATGGCTAAAAATCTAGGTATTTCCAATAAAAAAATAGGATAAATTATCTCCCAGCCCAGGGTTTTAACCATATAGCCCCAGATTTTAATCATATAGCCCCAGGTTTGAACCTGGGGTTAATAGAAACGCATTTATTTTCAACATGCAAGAAAACACAAATCAACATATACAATTAGATTCCGGAACCTACGAAATCATCAAAAAGCGTCTCCATACGCAAAAGGAAGATTTGATTGCGCGTATGAATTCCTTGAACGACGCCCGAAAAGAAGTGTTCAATGCAACGAATTTCATCCTGAAATCCAACCAACGTATTTCGACCGAAAATACCTGTGTTGCACGCGGAATTGTCGCACTAGATGATATTTGTATTTTCGGATACAATGTTCATTTCGGGCTTAGAACCGAAATCAAATTGGAAGATGTATTCAGCATTTATCAGTTCGATGGAACCCAATTCATTCCGCAAAATTTAGATTTAATTCGAAACGATAATTTCATCACAGATTATCAGAATTTATACAAATATTACCGCGATTCTATCTTTTCCCGATTTAGATTGACCGAAAATTATCTGTACATGATTTTTCAAATCAGCAAAAGTTCAGACGATTTAAAGGCTTTCAAATGGTTGATGAAAGACGGGAAATTGATTTACCAAGACGACCGAAGCATTCACGAAGTCAAACTTCCGGAACAATTTGAATTCGTTTGGAATAAAACCACGTTGGACGATCGTCGATTGGGGAAATTCCCTCATATTTCCATATTGGACAAGGTTTTCATTGAAGCTTTGCACGGGGATATCACGTTCAAAATCGAGGACAATACCGATTCTGGAAAAGGAATTTATTCCGAAAAAGTAACCAATTTAGACCAACAATTGGACGATGCCGAATATTTCTATTCCGATTTGGGCAATATGATTGCGATTCGTGTGAAACCTTATCAAGAGGATTTCCGTGCTTTCATATTCAACCAAAGAACGAAAGAAGTCATCAATTTGCCTTCCCTCAATTCTTCGGCAATTCTGCTTCCAGACAACCAAGGAATCATTTTCTACAACGGTTATTATCTCCAAAATGGAACGCATAAAGTATTTGACATCAGTTTAGAAAAAGTCAACTTTTTGCGAAAACTTAGTTCGCCAAACGGAGAAGATTTTCTTTACATTTTTGCGCAAAAAGAATCCAATACCTACGTTTTACTATCGTACAACATCATCCAACAATCGGTGGAAACGCCTATTATTTGTAATGGATTTACCATTTTCAAAGACGGAAGTTTGATTTATTTCCGAACCGAGGAAGAAGCAACGCGTCATCATCAAGTTCAGATTTGGGAAACGCCGTATATGGCGGTTTTGAAAGAAAATTCAGAAAGAAAAGACGATCCTTTGTACAAAGTGGGGAACAAGCAAATCGTGCAGGCAATGGCTGAAACCCAAGAAGTTGTGTTACTCATCAATAAAGAAGATAGTTACGAAGGACTTTACGAAGATATTTTAAAGAAATCGGGTTCTTTGGTCGATTCGTATTTTTGGATCAAGGATGATTCTTTGAATAATCTAGGCGAACCTTTGAGTCAAATCAAAGAAATTGCTAATACTGCGATAGATGAATTTGTAAAAGTTCAAGCACAACGCAAACATGCGATTGAAATTTTAGAAGTTTCCGAAAAGAAATTGGAAGATTTAACTTTCGAACTCAATAGCACGGTCATCGAAACTTTGGATCAATTGGTCAATCAATTAGCCAATGCCAGAAGGTTGCAAGGAGAACTCATCGATTTGAAAAATGTTCGTTACATGGACATTGAAAAAGTGGATGAATTATTGGAAGATTTGAACCAGAAATCCAATGATCTTTCCGAAAAAACGATTGAATTCCTTTTGCGTGACGAAGCTTTGGTTTCCTACGAACAAAAAGTAGTCGAACAAAAACAAAAGGTGGAAGAAATCACCAAAGTTTTTGATGGGAAAATTGTGGAAGAAATCAATGCGGAAATTTCCACCGAATTGGAATTGTTGATTGACATTCTCAACAGTTTGAAAATTGATGATGCAACGCAAACGACCAAGATCATTGAGAAGATATCCTTAATTTTTGCTTCTCTCAACGAAGTTCGGGCGCAATTAACCCGAAAATTAAATTCACTCAAAAGCAGTGAAGCGGTTGCGGAATTCAGTGCGCAAATGACCTTGTTGGAACAGTCGGTGACCAATTTCTTGGAATTATCCACAACGGCCGAAAAAGTAGACGAATATTACACCAAAATCTTGGTGCAATTGGAAGAATTGGAAAGTAAATTCTCCGAATTCGAGGATTTTGCGTTGAAAATTGCAGACAAACGTGACGAAGTCATCAAAGCCTTCAATTCGCGAAGAGAACAGATTGTAGAGCAAATCAACAAACGAACTTCTTCTTTGGAACAGATTGGTTTACGTGTTTTGAAAAACATCGAAAACAAATCCAAAACCTTCAATTCACGAGAAGATATTCTGAGCTTTTATGCGTCTGATTTGATGGTCGATAAAATCCGTCAATTGATCGCCGATTTAAAGAATTTGCAAGACGTTTCCAAAGCGGAAAACTTAGAAAATTTATTGAAAAAATCCCAAGAAGACGCACTTCGAATTCTTCGTGATAAAAACGAATTATACGTTGACGGACAAAACATCATCGCACTTGGGAAACATAAATTTACGGTCAATAATCTATCCTTGAGTTTGACTTTGTTCAACCGTGGTGGCGAAATGTATTACCATTTAACAGGGACAAATTTCTATCAGAAAGTAAAAAATTCGGAACTAGAAAAATTCAAAAATATTTGGGACCAGGAATTGATTTCTGAAACCCAAGAAGTGTATCGGGGCGAATATTTAGCCTACAAAACATTTATCGCTTCTCAAGGAAATTCCGATTTCAATGCGGAAGAATTCATTAACCAAACGATTGAACAAAATTATTCCGAAAACTACGTGAAAGGTGTCCATAATTTTGATGCATTGGAGATTTACAATGTGGTGAAATTGATGGATGAAAAGTTGGATTTATTGCGGTATG
Source organism: Bacteroidota bacterium (assembly GCA_023388015.1). GTDB lineage: Bacteria > Bacteroidota > Bacteroidia > Flavobacteriales > Weeksellaceae > Moheibacter. The sequence goes on along the minus strand of JAEWHB010000121.1, from coordinate 6,965 downwards.
ATGCACATTTGAGAGCCGTTGCGCAAATCTTTTGGCATGCGTTGTCAGACGAGAAACGTGCCAAATTAGATGCTTTGATGCATTCGACTCAATTGGTTTTAAAATCCTTCCCGAATTCCAATCGTTACGAGTCTTTATTGGATCAAATCGCGATTGAATTCAGCCAATGGGAAAATACCTTGGATACGCCCGAAATCGATTCGAAAAAATTGGCAACTTATTTATTCAAAACCCTTACCCAATACCGAAAATTTGCTTTAAGTGAATCTGCAGATCATTTGAAACAAGATTTCGTTCGAGAACTAGAAAAAAGAAAAACATTGAAAGAATTCCAAACCGATTTGGTCAGCGATCAATTCAGTTGGGAAGACCGTTTTTATTTGGTGTTAAATTGGTTGAATTCCTATTTGGACGAAAATCCAGATTTGAATAAATACCGCAAATACATTGAAGAAACGGCTGCATCCTTATTATTTCCAAAAGATGAATACGAATTAATTTTCGGAAAAGATGAGGTAGATTTAGAAAGTTTAAAAGGAAACCATTCGGTTTTAGACAACGGAAAATTAAAAATTGATTACCATGCTTTCATTTTTAAGTTACATCATTTTACACACGTTCGAGTTCCTTTATTCGATTCTTTTTTGAACCTAAAAAACGAATTGAGCAAGAACTACGAAAACGAACTAAAAATCAAAGAATTCGAACCAAAAGTATTAACTTCTTTCGTTCGAAATAAATTGATAAACGAAGTCTATTTCCCATTGATTGGGAATAATTTGGCCAAACAATTGGGTGCGGCGGGTGACAACAAGCGTACTGCCCGTATGGGAATGTTGCTCTTGATTTCGCCTCCCGGATACGGAAAAACGACTTTGATGGAATATTTGGCCAAAACCATGGGCTTGCATTTTGTTAAAATCAACGGGCCTACCATCGGGCATTCCATTACGTCCATTGACCCGTCAGAAGCCAAAACTTCGGGCGAAAGAGAGGAATTGAAAAAAATCAATTTGTCTTTTGAAATGGCAGACAACGTCATGTTGTATTTGGACGATATCCAGCATTTGAGTTCAGAATTTTTACAGAAATTCATTTCCCTTGCAGACGGACAACGAAAAATAGATGGGATTTTTGAAGGCGAATCCAAAACCTATGATTTACGTGGAAAGCGCTTCTGCATTGTCATGGCGGGAAATCCTTATACCGAAAGCGGTTCCAAATTTCAAATTCCAGACATGTTGGCAAACCGTGCCGATGTCTACAATTTGGGAGATGTGATTGGCGATACAGAACATTTGTTCAATTTGAGTTTAATTGAAAACGCGGCAATTGAAAATCCGCATTTGGAGAAAATTGCCAGCAAATCCTTCCAAGATTTCTATGCTTTGATCGATTTTGTTCAATCGGGAGCCGAACAAATGCCCGATTTAGAAGGCAATTATTTGAAACAAGAAATTGATGATTTCATGGCTGTTTTGCGTCATATTTTGAAGATTCGATCTGTTGTAGTGAAAGTAAATCAAAACTACATCCAGTCCGCTGCCATGCAGGACTCTTATCGCACCGAACCTCCGTTCAAAATGCAAGGATCTTATCGAAATATGAGCAAATTGGTGACCCAAGTTGTTCCGATGATGAACGAAAAAGAAATCGACGAATTACTATTGGCCCATTACGAAAGCGAATCCCAAACTTTAACAGCCGATACCGAAAGCAATTTATTGAAACTAAAAGAAATCGCAGGATTATTAACCGATTCCGAACAAAAAAGATGGGAAGAAATCAAAGAGATTTTCAAGAAAAACAACAAACACGGCGGCATGGCAAAAGACGATAAAGTCTTCGGTCAACTCATCGAATTCAACGAAAACCTCGAAGGAATTATCAAAGCCATCAAAGGAAAATAGTTTTAAATTACTGACCTTACCAGAGAGCTGTTGACATACGCCAAGCAACTTTGCTTCCATATTTTAATAAGTAAACTTAGGGTTGAAATAGGAGGCAGATAAATTGCTGAAATTCTTGGTGATTAAAAGAGGAGATTATTAAAAGGAATTTCACAAATTCAACTAAAAATTACCGTAAATTTGCACCTGCAAGTCGCTTTGTCGCTTTCTGCTTCTTGCAGAAGGAGGAAAGTCCGGACACCGTAGAGCAGCATAGCGGGTAACGCCCGTCACTCCGATTCGTTGGGGGAGGACAAGTGCAACAGAAAGTATGTACAGTTCGGCTGTAGTGAAACCAGGTAAACTCTATGCGGTGCAATGCCATGTATATCGGCAGTCAAGGGTTGCTCGCCCGTTGCCGAGGGGTAGGCAGATAGATCTTGTTGGTAACAGCAAGGCCAGATAAATGACAAAACCCGACCTATGTCGGGTACAGAATCCGGCTTATAGGCTTGCAATTTTTTTATTTTCTTGATACTTATTTCGTTATAAGTCAAAATTTTTATTATTTTTGAGGATAATGTAATCGATAAAATTTAAAAATTATGAAAAAATTAATTGTACTTGTTGCAATTGCAGCTGCTCCGGCACTATTTGCTCAAGAAAAAAAAGCTGAAACAAAGCAAAAAGTTGAACAGCAGGTAGATAAAAATGCAGCCTTGAAGAAAGAGGAACAAAAGAAAGCGGAGCTGAAAGCTCAAGCTGTTGAGAAAAAAGCCACTCCAACAAAATCTGTTCGTTCTGCTGAAGTAACAGAAAGAAAAAAACAAGAGCAAGCAGTTCAAAAATCCACGAAAACAGCAGCTTCTTTAAAAGATTAATTTATAAGAAACACATGAGGAACAAACCGGTGAAATTATCACCGGTTTTTTTATGTCTTTAATTTACCACAACCCTCTGACCCGGAACTACTGCATAAATGGAATGGTCGTACATCGCTTCCGTATAAGTCGCCGGCAGATAATAATTTCCTCTGTACGTGGCATTCAGTAAAATGGTAACCGATTTTTCCTGAGCCGCTCCCAAATCGAAATACGAATAAACCCTGTCATCACGGAAGTCCTGATAATTCAGTCCGATGTTCTGAACCGAAGTCGCCTGATTATTGATGCGAGTATTGATAATTTCCCAACCCGATGGAAACATTTGATGCAGAGCCAGTTCTTGGTAATTGCCCATCATACCGGGATTGCTGATGGTTACCACACACTTGAAATCGGTTCCCTGATTGAGTTTTGTCGGATCAATCGGTTGATTGTCCATATTCAAATAGGTGATTTTCATATTTAGATTGCTATTGGTTGCCGGAATGTTTTCCTGCATCGAAACGCCACTGCGTACCAAATCAACAAATAAAACAGAAGACTGATTGTTTTTTACGACGAATTTCCCGGCGCTTTCCGGTAAATCTACATTCACAAAAGCTTTTGAATTATTAATCTGAACCGATTTCCCGTTGATGGTAACACTTGCATTGATATTTTTGTTCGCATTGTTGTTTCCGATGAATTCTGAAATTGCCATCAGCGAATAAGCGGTTGTCTGCGTGCTGTACCAGGAACCGGAATTTAGATTGGAAGCAATTTGACACATCAAATTCTGGGCTTTGTTTCGTTCGCCAATCAAAGTCAGAGTTTCCAAAATCATCGAATGATCACGAAGCGAAGAACCATACGTATATTGGTTGAATTTATATTCTTTTACGCTCGTTGCCAAGTTGCTAACCAGTTTTTTGGCAATATTGTTTTGTCCGGCGAGTTGATAAGCCGCGGAAAGTCGCCATAAAGTAGAAACATTGGTTTTCTTTTCCCGTAAACGGTTCATTAGTCCGAGTTCTGAATTGCCTGAGAGCGCAAGGGTATATAAACGATACGCCTGATCCAAATCGTTGTAATAATAATCTTCGTTATATCCATTCCACTCTTTGGCTGTTTTGCGCTGGTAACGGATCAAACCCTCTTTGAGTCCGGCCGGAATGCTGTATCCCATATCTTCTGCCTTCAAAATAAAATGGAAAACATAGGAACTTCCCCATTGACTAGGTTCGCCACTTCCGGGCCAATAAGCCAATCCACCACTCGGTGTCTCATAGGATTTAAACCTTTTTAAAGCTTCTTCAATATTGTACTGAACTTCTTTTTTCTGGGCTTCGTTCAAATTCGTCAGACGATCGAGGTAAAGCTGAGGGAAAACGGCCGAAGTAATCTGCTCCAAACATCCGTGCGGATATTGAATGAGAAAACGCAATCTTTCGTCCAGATTTAAATTCGGAATGGTCGATAAAACAAGTTTGGTATCAGAAGTTCCGGCCATTCCGAAAGGTTCATAATCACTTGTCCAGCTTTGATTTCCACTGATTTCTTCGTTGATAGTGAAAGTCATCGGTGGATTAGGACTTCGGACTTCAATTTCGATTTCTTCCGTCGTTCTTTCCTTTCCAGAAACTGCCGAAATGCTCAAAGTAGCTTTTCCTAATTTCTCAGGAATTTTCAGTTTGAAATTGGCAATCTGATCACCGGTTTTTGTAAAGCTTAACTGTTGATTATTTCCGCCTTCAATTCGGATTAAATCATTGGATTTAACCGAAACATTTACATTTTTGATGTTATTTTCCATTGCGAAAACATTTACCGGCAAAGTGATTTCATCGCCCGGTGTGAGCACACGCGGTAAAGTTGTCAGTGTCATCAAAGGTTGTTTCACGAAAATATTTTTCTCGGAACTCCCGAAACTTGAACTATTTCCGGCTACGACCATCACTTTGACCGAACCAATGTAATTTTCCATGTTGATTTTATGGGATTTATTCTCGCCTTTGTTCAAAGTAAAAGGCCCTAGGAAGGTCACCACCGGTTTAAATCGGTTGATTTTTTCCTTGTTCGTATTGGACAAAGCCAAATCCCCACCAATGGTAAAAACGCTTTCAATTCTTCCGCCATAAGCACCCAAAACGTAATTGAAAATATCCCAAGTAGTAACACCGAGTGTTTGTTTCTGGTTGAAATAACTGTAAATATCCGGCGTTTTGAAATTGGTTATATCGAGCAATCCTTCATCCACAACGGCGAGCGTATAAGTCATCGGTTTTCCGGATTTTTCAGAAACGGAAACCGAATAATCAGCATTCGGACGTATTGACTCCGGTGCCTGAATGACTGGCGACAGACGCCTTTCAGGGTTTTCAACTGTAATCGGAATGACGCCGTACATTCGGATGGGCATATCGTTTTCGGTCGCATTATGCGGTTGGAGTAAACTGATGTGCACATAGAAATTCGGAGCCATTTCTTCCGTGATTTTGATGCTGAATTTCGTTTGGTCTTTATCGGTATTGATCCATTTTCTTTCCATCACTTTTACGCCGTTTTCATAACTCACGAGTGCGCGGCCTTCGACAGAAGAAGGAATGGTAATCTGAGCTGTTTCACCAACTTTGTAAGAAGTTTTATCGGCTTTGAAATTCAAAATTGCAGCACTTTCCGAATTTCCATCGCCGCGGCTTCGCCAGTTCGGCCAGTCAATCCAGATGGTTTGTCCGGCGGCGTGACCGCTGTCGGGATCCAGTACGCGAATGAAATAATTTCCATATTCGTCATTGGGAATATTGATTTTGAAACTGCCTTTTCCGTTTGTAGTGGTGATGATTTTTTCTTCTTTCAGAAATTCATACTGACGGTTGACATAATAAGCCAAATCATTCTGGTCGGAATTGTACCACCAAGAATTTTTCAAACGGTAAATGAAAACTTTGACTCCGCCTTTTGAAATTGGATTTCCTTTGTAATCCACCGTTGCAACGTTTATGGTGTGCTCTTTTCCGGTTTCCAACATTTGATAATAATCATTATCGGTCGGGATTTGAAGTCCGACGTAAGTGGAGTAGGGCGAATAATCCTTGGTAACATAAGAAGTACTGAAATCACCGCCTGTTTCAAAAACCTTGGTGAAAAGTCCCATTTTCAACATTCCGGGAGGTGTGATGTCGAGGTTGATATTGGTCGAAATATTGGCTTCGCCATTGGCATTTAATGTTCCGTCAAAAACCACCATTTCCTGCATAGGGAAACTTCGGGAAGGATCACTGAAACGATAATTGGGAAAGGAATTGAATTTAGTGTTTTCCGAAAAAATATTGGCGGTAACATTGGCTTTGAGGTTTTGAGCCGAAGCTCCGCTGAGCCAGTTCGCTTGAATTTTAAAACCTTGTCCGGTAGAGGATTTGGTAAGAATTTCTTCCGGGAAAATAGTGTTGATTTTCAATCGGTTGGGCTTGATGGTTTCAATTTTTACCGATTTGTAGAAATTCATTCCGCCGATTTTCACATTGGCCGACCAGTTTCCGGTTTTGGCATCGGGCGGGGTTTCCAGTTCAAAAGTATAAAAACCGTTGAGTGGATTGCTGTTGACTTTTCGCTGCATCAATTGTCCGTCCGGGCCTTTGAATTCCAAAATAGCAGGCTGATCGTCTGAAATCTGTGTAATGGATTTGTCCATCACAAAGGTCAGATGGATTTTATCGCCGGGACGCCAGACGCCGCGTTCGCCATAAATAAATCCGCCCAATCCGGTGGCGGAAGACTCGCCTTCCACATCAAAATTGGAAAGCGAAAGCGAAGAACCATTGTCCACTCTCACATATCCTTTTTGTCGATTTTTTTCAGCAATGATGAGAAAAGGTTTTCGGTTTAATTTGAATTGGGCAAAACCTTCGCCGTCAGTAGAACCTTCGCCTACCAGTTGATTTTGAAAATCATAAGCTTTGATGTTTACATTTTCCATCGGTTTGGCCGAAATGATATCGGTAACCGTTGCATATCCGTTGCGGTCTTTTCCGGCTTTGAAATTTATCCCAAGATTGCTCGCCAGAATGTTTTTGCTGACTTTTTTTGCGGAAGTATAATAAGAAACCGTACAAGGATTGTCGCGATCCTGCCAATTGTATCCGTCAGGATAATAATAATCGTAGTCGTAATAATCATAACTGTACATTTCCGAGTCGGTTTCGTAATCGTCTGC
>JAEWHB010000095.1 GCA_023388015.1 Bacteroidota bacterium | reverse complement strand
TCTTTCATTTTCAAAAGAATCGGATTTTTTTCGGCCATTTCTTTGAAAACATCTGCTTTCGTTTTAACATATTTCACCGTATCATCCTGAATGACTTGAACTTGGAAATCAATGGCATAATTGTTTAATTTCTCACGAAGAAACCACATCAGATTATCCTTTTCCAAATCAAATTCATTGGCAAGTGAGGCCGAACTGAATTCAAATTGAATCTTGAAATTCTCCTTTAATTCCAGCTTTCCCGTATGAAGTGCATTATAAGCCGGGATTTTATTTGCTTTCAATAATTGGTTGAGAAATTCTTCCCAAAGCTGCACCAGTTTTTCTTCAGCAAACTCATCTTTGGGTTTGTTTTCAAGATTTTCAATCACAGGTTTTTCTTCTTCAACTGTATTGAAAATCGTTTTCAGATTAAAGGAACGTTGCACCTGACTTTGAAGTGGTTTTTCTGCTCGCTCTATTTTTTCCGGTTCAGGAATTACCTTTGGGGTCGATGGCTTTTCCGGAATCTTTTCAGTTTTGGAAAGGTTTCCAGATTTTTTAGCAATAATTTCTTCGGCAGAAATTACCGGCGGAATTATCCTAAACTTTTTTTTTTATCGGTCTGGTTTTCTGCCGTAAGCGAAGCAATTTGCATCAAAGCAATTTCCACTGTCAATCGTGAATTTTTGCTTGATTTATAATTAATATCGGTCAGATTGCAGATTTCGATGGCATCTGTCAGGAATTTTATATCGCAATTTTTAGCTTGCTCTAGGTATTTGGCTTTTGTTTTTTCGCCAACTTCTAATAATTCCACGGTTTGAGGAATTTTGGACACCAATAAATCACGGAAATGTCCGCCCAAGCCATTGATGAAAACGTGTGCGTCAAAACCTTTATTCAAAATCGCGTTGAATTCCAGTAAAAGTTCAGGAATCTGATTTTTTAGCGCTGCATCGGTAATTTTGAAATAATATTCATAATCCAAAACATTCAGGTTTTCCGCTACTTTTTCCAATGTTAAATTTCCGGCAGTAAAAGTTACCATCCGGTCAAAAGTGGAAAGTGCGTCGCGCAAAGCCCCATCGGCCTTCATCGCAATCAGATGAAGTGCATCTTCTTCGTAAGTAATATTTTCCTGCTCAGCAATTTGAATCAGATGTGCCTGAATATCCTGAATGGAAATCCGTTTGAAATCATAAATCTGACAACGTGACAAAATCGTCGGAATGATTTTGTGCTTTTCGGTGGTTGCCAATATGAAAATCGCGTGCGCAGGTGGTTCTTCCAAAGTTTTCAAAAAGGCGTTGAAAGCTGCATTTGACAGCATGTGTACCTCGTCAATAATATACACTTTGTATTTTCCAACTTGGGGCGCAAATCGAACTTGGTCGATCAGGTTTCGTATGTCATCCACCGAATTATTGGAAGCCGCATCGAGTTCAAAAATATTGAAAGCAAAATCCTGATCTTCTTCAGAAATTCCGTTTTCTTCGTTGATTTTCCGGGCCAGAATCCGGGCACAAGTAGTTTTCCCGACTCCTCTCGGGCCGCAGAAAAGCAGTGCCTGAGCCAACTGATTGCTGGAGATGGCATGGTCAAGCGTTTCGGTAATGGCCGATTGCCCTACTACATCTTCAAACTGTAGCGGACGGTATTTTCTGGCGGAAACAACAAAATTTTGCATAAGGATTACAAAGTTAATCGAATTTTTAAGACGACGAAAAACAAAAAGGTTTATTGAAACTGAAATAATTCCCTAAACTGATAAAAAACTCTTTCGATTAATCTTAAATCTTCGGTTATAATTTCAGCGGAACCACGCATTTCTTTGTCGAATTCTAAATCCTTATTATACGAAGTTTTTAATCCGTTCGGCAATTCAACTTCCACATAGTAATTTCCTTCTGCATCGGGAGAAAGGGAAATATTTTTGACTTTTCCTTCTACTATTCCGAATTGCTGAAAAAGATAATTATCCAGTTTTATCAATACTTTTTGTCCCGGTTGTATTTTGCCCGAATTTTGCGCCGGCACCACCAATTTTCCTAATAAATTATTCTTGTCTTTTGGTAAAACGGTAAAAATGACCTCACCGGATTTAATGAATTGATTTTCTCCCCAGTATTGCTGAAAACTGACCTTACCGTCTATGGAAGATTTTAATAAATAAGTTTGTTCCCAATCCCGCAAAGCCCTTTTCAACTGGTCATATGTTTGAAGTACACTGACGTAAAAAGTCGTTTCATCCTGCTTCTGGTTGATGTCCGCTCCCTGTAAACCTCTTTGGGCATTTGCCTTACTTTCATATAATTGCGAAATTGACAAATCTATATTTTGATAATTTTGCTGTGCCTGTAAATATTGCAATCTCTTTATTTCTAATTCATTTGCCGAAATAACCCCTTGATCAAACAATTTCTGAGTGCGGTCAAAGTTGCTTTTTTCAACTTGCAATTTGCTGATTTCGATTTTCTTTTGGGCTTCGAGACTTTTCAGTCTTGTTTCTATTTCAGACAATGTTTGCCGCCCTGCGGTTTTCTCAACCGAATAAGGTTGCAAATCCAATTGTAAAACATAATCAGTAAATGCTTTTTCGAACTGGATATAGTTGGTTTCCAATTCTCCCAAAGCAAGGTTTCTCGTTTTTTCTATCGGAAAATTGAATCTTTCTGATTTTGGCTTGAACGTATCTAAAATACTTTTAAGCTGTAGGATGTCTTTATAATCGGCACTTGTTTCCAAGTAAGCCAAAACCTGACCACTTTTTACATTTTCCTGATTCTGCACCAATACCTTTTCTAATTTTCCGCTTGTTCTCGCTTCGATTTTTTCCGGCGGATTCTGAGTGGTAATGATGACTTGTGATGTAATAAAATCAGGATATTTCACAAAAAAGGAAACCAGAATGACAAACATCAACGCAATGAAAACAATCGTGATTCCCCAACGGATGATCCATGAGGGCGGATTGCTCAGGATTTCCTGAACAGATTCGGAACGTAATTCTATGTTTCTTAAATTTTCAGGCATATTCTTATATTCGGCCTTGTCAAGGTTTTGAACCTTGACAAGGCTCATTCACTACTTAATTTCTCCAGATCCAATTGGTTTTTCACTAGATTGAAATAAGCCCCTTTCAATGCTATTAGTTCTTTGTGGTCTCCTATTTCTATAATCTTTCCATCATCCATCACGACAATCTGGTCTGCATTTTTTACGGTACTTAAACGATGAGCAATAATGACTGCTGTTTTTCCTTCAAAAAACCGATTTAGGTTTTCCATAATGATCTTCTCATTATTAGCATCCAATGATGAAGTTGCTTCGTCAAAAAAGATATAATCGGGATTTTTATAGACCGCTCTTGCGATCATCAATCTTTGTCTTTGCCCACCACTCATACCGATTCCTTCGTTTCCTATTTTCGTATTATAACTAAGCGGTAAACTTTCTATAAATTCTTTGATATTGGCAATCTCGACTGCCTTTTCCAATTTTGCTTTATCTACATAATCTTCACCTACGGCTATATTTTGGGCAATCGTGTCATTGAAAATATACCCTTCCTGCATGACTACGCCACATTTAGATCGCCAGGTTTTTTGAGCAATGTTTTTCAAGTTAGCATTTCCAACTTTTATATCCCCTTTATCAGGCTCATAAAACTTCATCAAAAGCTTCATTAAAGTTGTCTTACCACTTCCTGACGCACCAACTATGGCGGTTATTTTCCGGTTCGGAATCGTAAAATCCAGTCCTTTCAAAACCGGTTCCATTGAACCTATATAGCGAAACTCTAAATTTTGTATTTGTATATCTGCCTCAGGAACATCAAATACTTTTTGTTCATGCAAAGGCTCTTCATCTTCTTTGTCATGAATTTCGCCTAATCGTTCCAGGCTGATTTTAGCATCCTGTGTTTGCTGGATGAAGCCTACCAGCTGCGTAAGTGGGCCATTCAGTTGTCCGATAATGTATTGGATGGAGAGCATCATACCCAAAGTCAAATCTCCTTTCAAAACCAGACTTGCCGACATGAATGTGATAAAAATATCTTTCAGCTGATTGATAAAATTGGAACCCACACTTTGTGTTTGTTCCAAAGCAAGTGATTTCATCCCTATTTTAAAAAGTCTTACCTGTACAAATTCCCAGCTCCAGCGTTTCTGCTTTTCGGCATTGTTGAGCTTGATTTCCTGCATTCCATTGATGAGTTCCACCACTTTGCTTTGTTCATCAGCCATTTGAGAGAATCGCTTATAATCCAATTCCCTGCGTTTTTTCAGAAAAAACAAAATCCAAATCAGATACAAGCTGCTTCCCACTAAGAAAATTAGAAATATCCGCCAGTCATAATAAGCCAGTACAAAGCTGAAAACAATTATGTTGATAAAAGAAAAAAGTGTGTTGAGTGAAGTGTTTGTCAGCAGATTTTCGATGCGGTTGTGGTCATTGATGCGCTGCATAATGTCGCCCGTCATTCTCGTATCAAAAAAACCAATGGGCAAATTCATCAGCTTAATAAAAAAGTCTGAAACCAAAGAAATACTGATTCTTGTACTCAGATGCAACAATATCCAACCTCTGATAACTTCTATCCCAATCCTGCCCAGAAACAACATTATTTGTGCTAAAAGTATGAGATAAATAAAATTAATGTCCTGATTCTGTATTCCTACATCTACGATGCTTTGGGTAAGAAAAGGAAATATTAGCGTCAGAATACTGCCGGCAACCAATCCTAGAATCAATTGCGTTACCAATGCTTTGTAACGAAACAAATACTTGAACAAAAAAGAAAAACTTCTTTTATTTTCCCCTTCTCCTTCCCAAACATTTTGATTAAATGCCGGAGTGGGTTCTAAAAGTAGTGCTATTCCTTCTTCCGTATTTTCATCGGCATTATTACCTATCCAGTTTTTAATGAATTCCTGTTTTGAATAGGTTATTAACCCATAAGCAGGGTCTGAAATGTAGATTTTGTCTTTTGAAATTTTATAAACAACCACAAAATGTTGTTTGTTCCAGTGGACAATGCAAGGGAGTGGCACTTCTTCTGCCAATGTCTCGAAATCTATTTTTACCCCTAACGTCTTAAACCCGATTTTTTCTGCCGCTTCGCTTAAACCCAACAAACTGCTCCCTTCACGCGTAGTTTCCGAAAGCTGTCGTATCGTTTGTAAAGGAATTGTTTTTTTATAATGCTTAGCAATGATCCGAAGACAAGTTGGACCGCAGTCTTTGGCATCGGGTTGTTTGTAGAAGGGAAACTTTTTGCTCAATTTTCGATTTTAATTTTGAATAATTTCCCGCATTCCATAAAAATCAATCGCTTTTTCCTTTAACGGGTTTGTACTCCACTCTTTCCATTCTGTTGTGTAAGGATTATAACCACACTTGAGCGGTTTACTAAAATCATCATCAGGATTCTCTTTAAAAGCCCTACAATCCGTACAGATATAACGGAACTCACAATCTTTACAAACTTCTATCTGGTCTTTGGTAACGTTCCAGTATTTTTTGAAGCCGGGTTTGTTTAATGCTTCTTCCAGCGTGGTGTCTCTTATATTCCCAAAGCTTTCCGGCATGGAAGGGCAGTTTCTTATTTCTCCGTTTTTGTCAATTGCCATTTTCATATTCAGACAGGAATTATGGTTGATGGCTTCCAATACTTTTGGCAGATTGGTGTTGAAATACTTGGTGTCGACCACTCCACAGGATTTGAAAGAAGTAATTTCCTTGGTTGTAAAAACACGGTCAAACAGGATTTTATTGTCCCAAAATGCAGTCTTGTCTTCCGGTGCGGAAAAGAAAATCAGTTTTGTTAATTGATTCAGTTTTTGATTCAAGTTTTTGAGGAATTCATCGTTTACAGTTTGATAATATTTCGATGTGATTTCAAATGATTTTATCCTCGTATCTACAAAATATTCAAAAATTTGATTGAAATCGTCTTCTGTTAATTCTTCATAGAAAACCATTCCCACATCTTTACAGCCCAAATTCTCTATTTGCGGAACCAAATCTTTTAACCATACAATATTCTCTCTTTTGAGTTCCAAAACAGTATTAGTGATATGCGCAGGAACCAAAAATTCTTTGTTCAGTTCGGGAAACAGGTCAAATTCATCTTCTTCACAGTAAAAACCATATTCTTTTTCATCCATATAGTCCAGATACTCTTGGATAACTTCTTTGTTTTCTTCACCATAGATTTCGAAAACTTCTTCTAACGGTTTTTTTGAATTTATTTCTTCTAAAACTGCTACTAAATCATTAGGTATAAAATCCGATGCTTGCCTTTGTAAGTCACAAACCAAAGAACGACTCGCTCCCTTTACGATTAGACAGTTGGCGAAAGTTTTGAAGTGGGTCATTTCTAGAAGGAAACTATGTTTTTATGAAATTTCTGAACGGGATATTTGTCCGTATTGTGAAAAGGGCTATTTACGAATTTGCTAAGTACTTTGTAATTTGATGCCTCATTTCTTTTTTTAAACTCAAAGGTTTGAAAGAACAAAGGAAGTTCTGCTTTGTTTTTCTCAACAAATAATTCAAATTCTTCTTTAGTCATAGCTTAAATATTCTGCGATTTCTTTTTCGAGATAATAGTTACAAGGATAAGAAACCATTCCAAATTGCCCAACCGGATTTATTTCTAAAAAATAATATTCTCTATTCTTAGAAACAATCATATCTATAGAACCGGATTTTAAGTCAAGGTCTTTCATTAACAAATCCAATTTTTTTTCAATTTTGAACGGAAGCTGAAACGGAACATTTCTATTCGGTTTTTCTTTATTATAGTGACGGAAATCGACCTTAGTTTTTTTATCTTTTTGAGACATTATAGCCATTGTAAAAAATTTCCCATCCAAATAGAAAATTCGTAATTCATATTTTTTTTCGATTAACTCTTGGAAGAAAGTCAAACCGTAGGTCTGTTGTTTTTTCTCATCGTACATTTCTGTATAGGCATTCCCTATATAATCTTCTAACTCTAAATGTCCCCCCTCGTTTACGGGTTTATAAATGTATTTTTTGTCTGAATTCTTCAGCTTATTGGTTAAAATATAATCGGGTACTTTCAGACCTGATTTTTTTGCTTTTTCAAGAACCAATAATTTGTTGGGATTAGAATTGAAAAATCTGTTAAGATGTTTTTTCTCGCAAAGTTTAGACTCTACATATTGTAAAATTTTAATTCTGTTCTCTTCTAATGAATAATGAATCTGTGGTATCGCCGAATAAAAATGATTCAATCCTGAAAATGTTCCTTTTCTGTACCAATACGATTTAAAATCATAGACATTTATACCCTCAATCGTTATTTCAGCATCAATTTGAAATTGATATGAAGAGTCACTGTTTATTCTTATAAAAGCACCCCCTTTATAACAAAGCCAGTCGATAACGTCGTTTGTAGAGTTGTCAAAAAGAATTGAATGTATAATTAACATATTTATAAAAAATTTGTCTCAAAAAAGGAAGTAGGCACTACACATTTCTGAGACAAATATTACCTGTTATTAACAATTATTCACAAGTAAATTGTAGAGTCCCCCAATGAGAAAAAGAGCCATCATCCCAAAATATCATATCTCGGCAATCTGACCCATCTCCTGTACAAGTTCCTTCAGCAAATGTTGTACGTGCCACACCTCCTTTAATTTCTTTTAAATTCATTTCTAGTAACAATGAATTTTGGTTCTCATTTTGAAAACTTTTTAATGATTTTAATTTCATAATAGTAAAATTTATTGGTTAAACATTGAATTAAATATATTCTCTTTAAATTGTTCATATTGAATACTTGACAGTCCAATTAACTTTCTGTTTTTATTAATTTCGATTGTATCAAATTTCACTACTCTATCGCCAAAACTCTCATGTATTCCGAAAATTCCGTAAACAGTTTTGCGTTGTCTGTCATATTCTCTTTTGTCGACCATCATAGTTATTTGATGTTGAACTGGTATTCCTTGTTTAAGAAATTTTAATAATTCATTTCGAAAATATTCATAGTCATTTTCATCTATATTGTCAGAAATATGATTAAAAATCCCTCCCAAATCGATTTTTTCTTTATAAGTTGGACTACCTACTAACTTAAAACTCGGATACCCATACTTTTTAAAAATATATTTGAGTAAATCAATATGAACCAAGTCAACCGAGTCTTCACGCTTTATTTCTTTGTCTCTGTCTTTTCCTCTGTATAATTGATCGGCTTTGTGCATTGCAATCAATGTGTCTCGTAATGTCCAGTTAATTTTTTCTTTATAATTTTCTTGCCACACAACTATTTCGTCATCTCTCAACCCTTTTTCATGCCAAGCATTAAACATTATAGAGTCATATTCAATATAGGAAGGATCATATCCCCACGTATCAATTAAAGTTTTGAAAGTCGGTTTTATGACATCATAATGACCAGTAAGAAATGCAGTTTTCACATAAGTCTGCATTTCATAAATCCCCAACTGATTTAACGGTTCGTAATCCTTAAACAAACTATCCAAAATCTCAAAAGAACGCCCATGATTTCCTGTCAAATACAAACTATCCGCCTCATAAACTTTCAGATAATACGGAATATAATTTACCTCTTTGGTTTCTTCCTGCAAAACAACCTGCTTGCTACCCGAACAACAAAACATCAAAATCAATGAACTTCCCACTACTGCATTTAAAATGATTTTTTGCCAATTCATAATCATTGTTCTTTTTTTTCTTTAATGTCTTTTTAAATGTTTTTTCAAACTTAAGAAACAATCCGGTAAGCTCTTTGGAAAACCTTATACAAATTTTTATATAAAGAATTTTGTAGTATTCTCTTTTTTATTTTTTAATTTTACGATAACCTATACTCTATACTTAATGAAAATAGCAGACAAGCTCAAAAAGATCCGGGAAGAAAAAGGCTATTCGCAAGAAGCCATGGCACACAATATAGGGGTAAGTTATGTCACTTACCACAATATGGAACATGGAAAAATAGACATCCGGTTTTCTGTATTAGAGAAATGCGCAGAAGCATTAGAAGTTCCTTTGCTGGAATTGTTACCGGAACACTATACAGATGAGACGGGAAGTCAATTTCACGAAAGCCCTCCAAATAAATAACAAAAATCTGCTCAAAACTTCAAGCAAACATTCTAAATGATTTTTCATACTTTTGTTTGTTGAAATTTGCATTAGTTTAGAATGGACGAACCAACACTTGTTTCTAAAAAGTCATCACGAAAAAAGGTTTTCAAAACCATTTTCGGCGTACTGTTTCTCGCTGTAGGGTTATTTTTATTGATTTCCTTTATTTCCTATATATTCAATTACCAGGGCGACCAGAGCCAGCTTTCTGACTTTTGGAACCGTGAAATTGTGGCTGAAAATATAATGGGGAAAATCGGGGCTTATCTTGGTGAATTATTCATCTATCACGGGATTGGGATAACCGCGTTTTTTCTTCCCGTATTTTTAATCCTTTTGGGAACTAAAATTCTTTTCAAATTCAAAAAAATTAAACCTTTTAAGCTGTTTTATAACTGTCTGTTCTTTCTGATCTGGTTTCCTGTATTGCTTGGATTTATTTCTAAAATAGGAATTCTTTATGGTGTAATGGGTTTTGAGGTAAATGATTTTCTGAATATGCTCATTGGAAAAATCGGAACGGGAATCGCCATTTTTGTCAGCCTGATTTTATATTTGGTTGTGAACTGGCGGATTACACCCGATAAAATTTCGTCCACATTGGAACGAAAATCAAAAGGACTCGACAAAGATGTGGTGGAAGATGACGAATTTGAAATCCGTGAAGATGATCCATTCCTTGATGTGCACGAACCGGAAATCGTAAAAACTGTTCAGGAAA
>JAEWHB010000123.1 GCA_023388015.1 Bacteroidota bacterium | reverse complement strand
TTAATTTGAAAATACGATTTACATAATGGAAAAAATTAAAGTAGTGAATCCCGTTGTGGATTTGGATGGAGACGAAATGACGCGCATCATTTGGCAGTTTATCAAAGACAAATTGATTTTGCCTTATTTGGATATCGACATTAAATATTATGATTTGGGAATGGAAAACCGCGATGCAACTAATGATCAGGTGACCATTGATGCAGCGGAAGCCATCAAAAAATACAATGTCGGAATCAAATGTGCGACCATCACACCGGACGAAGAAAGAGTAAAGGAGTTCGGACTGAAAAAAATGTGGAAATCTCCAAACGGAACCATCCGAAACATCGTGGGAGGAACTGTTTTCCGTGAGCCAATCATCATGAAAAATGTACCGCGCTACGTACAGGGCTGGACTCAGCCAATTGTAATCGGGCGTCATGCTTTTGGTGACCAATACAAAGCGACCGATACGGTAATCAAAGGAAAAGGTAAATTCACCATGACTTTTACACCGGAAGGTGGAGGAGAACCGCAAACTTGGGAAGTTTATGATTTCCAAGGAGACGGTGTGGCAATGTCGATGTACAATACCGATGAATCTATCTACGGATTTGCACATTCGTCTTTCCAAATGGCTTTGACCAAAAAATGGCCTTTGTATCTTTCTACAAAAAATACGATTTTGAAAGCATATGACGGACGTTTCAAAGATATTTTCCAAGAAGTTTACGAAGAGCATTACAAAGCGAAGTTCGAAGAAATGGGAATTACTTACGAACACCGTTTGATTGATGATATGGTAGCTTCTGCCATGAAATGGAATGGAGGATTTGTTTGGGCTTGTAAAAACTATGACGGAGACGTTCAGTCCGATACAGTTGCACAAGGATTTGGTTCGTTAGGACTGATGACTTCTGTTTTGGTAACGCCTGACGGAAAAACCGTAGAAGCGGAAGCAGCTCACGGAACTGTAACAAGACATTATCGTCAACATCAACAAGGAAAAGAAACTTCTACAAATCCGATTGCTTCTATTTTTGCTTGGACCAGAGGTTTGGCGCACAGAGGAAAGTTAGATGAAAATCAAGCTTTGATTGATTTTGCTCAGAAACTTGAAGAAGTTTGTATTGAAACCGTGGAAAGCGGAAAAATGACCAAAGACCTTGCAATGTTGGTTCATGGCGATAAAATGACTTCAGACAATTACCTGAACACGCAGGAATTCCTGAATGCTTTGGATGATGGATTGAAAGCTAAATTGGCATAAGAATCAATTATATAATAAAGAAACCCGCTCAGTGAGCGGGTTTCTTTATTAAATGTGGTATCTAAAATAACTTATTGGGTTATTGTAATGGGATTATCAAAAGCTTTTACATCTTTCACTTCGAACTCCTGATTCTGCGGATTTTGTTCGCCTAATAAAATATAAGGGTAGTAAGTTCCGGCAGGCGGATTGGTTTCAGATGCCCACAAAGTTACATAAGCTTGACCTGTTTTTGTTTCGCCAGCTGCAATTGGATTAACGTCAATGGCAGAATAAACATTTCCAACAAATTCAGGATTATTTACATCAAAAGGTTTTTGAGCTAAATAAACCATCAAACGCAAATTGTTTGAAGTAGCTTCCCCTTTATTACTCAGGGTTCCACCTGTTAAAACGATTTCTCTTTTGGCAAGATCCAAATCAAATTTCCAAGCTCCATCAAATCCTACTGTTCTTTGAAATCCTGAATTTTCAACTTTTGAAGTTGCTGTATACACCTCAGTGGTGTCCCTAACCACAATTTCTTTTCCCTGTTCTAGTGCCTGAATAGCCTCCGTTTTTTCAGCAGCTACTTCCTTTTCTTCAATAGCGGTCGCAGCATTTTCAACAGCTACTTCTGCCGGATTTAAAGGTGCTTCGGGATTTGTTTTACCTTTTTTATCTTTTTTTACCTTCGCTTCTTTTACTTTTTTACCCTCCTTTACTGTATTAGCCTTTGCTGCTTTTACAGGGTCTGATTTAACCTGAATTTCCTTTCCTTCTTCAACAGCTTGAATAGCTTCTGACTTTTCTGCAGCTACTTCTTTTTCTTCAACTGCAGTCGCAGCATTTTCTTTTTTCACTTGCTTCGGATCCAATTGTGTTTCTTGGGCATTACCATAGAATAGGAAACCGGCAAATGCTGCTATAAAAAATACTCGTTTCATAATTTTTGTTTTTATTTTTTAAATGTTTTCAACATTGCCAAAAAAACAAAACCTATTCCAAGAGTTCTTAAAATATTGTTAAAATGAAATATCTAATTGTTTAAAATAGTTTATATGAAAGCTTTTAATTTAGATTTGTGGGCATGTTTTTAAAGAAATTAAACGGTATTTTTTTATCTTTCTTGGGTCTTATCTTTTCGATTCTATTGATAAGAGTTATTTCTGTATTTACCTCATTTCCAGATAACTTATTCCCTGATATTCAGTCATTTTTCTCCCGAATTTTATTCGGGATTTGCAATAAAATTCCATTTTCCTTGGGAGATGTTTTTTATTCTGCATTGGGTCTCTTCATAATTTTATTATTAATCTGTATTTTTTTTGTAACCAGAAAAAAAAATTGGAATGTATTGAGAAAAATGACGGCAGGATTGATTGGGTTTCTGGTTGTTTTTTATTGGATTTTCCATTTAGTATGGGGATTTAATTATTATAAAAAACCAATTAAAGACGATTATAACATTCAAAATATTTCTTTGGGCGAATTAAAAAATCTTGCTGAAATGTATTTCAACCGAAGTGTTGAATTAAGGAAATTAGTGAGTGAAGATGAGAAAGGCGTTTTTAAAATTAAATTAGGTAATAAAGAGTTAATCCAGGAAATTCAAAATTCTGCAGAAATAGTCAAATCAAAATATCCTGAAATCAGATTTATAAATTCAACTCCGCCAAATCTTAAAAAATCCTTATACAGTACACCGTTTAGTTATATGGGTGTGGCAGGATATTATGTTCCTTTTACTACTGAAGCTCAGTACAATTCAAATATGCCAGATACAAAACTTCTTTTTACACAACTTCATGAAACGGCTCACCAATGGGGATTTGCGCCGGAAAATGAAGCGAATTTCGTGGGGTTTCTTTTGGGAAAGGAGAGTGGGCACACAGATTTGAATTATGCTAGTAATTACAGAGCTATGCGTAGTATTCTGAACAGAATATTGCTTGAAGATCCTGTTTATGTTCAGATTATGCTGATTCGTTATTCAGATGGCATGAAGAGAGATCGTAAATATGAAAGGGAAATCAATGAAAAATATGAAGGAAAAAGCGAAGATGCATTTTCACTAATGAACGAAGCCTTCCTGCGAATTAACAATCAGGAAGGCTTGGAATCTTATAGTCGTTTTGTTGAACTTTTAGTTGGATTCAACCGCAAATACTCAGATTAAAACGAAACGAGTTCACTAAATGCTCTTTTGGTTTTAACAACCGCATTTCCATTATTATCCTTTACAGACAATGTAAGTAAAATGTAATATTCTCCATTTTGAGGAATTCTGGTTAGATTTGTTGTAATGGAAGTATCTACAAACTTCTTATAACTCTCAATCTCTTTTGACAAAGGAGCCGTTGCAATGTGAACAGCTTCAAAATTGGATGTAATAGTGGATTGGTTTTCTTTGGTTAAATACACATCCAAAATCATATTATTGATAGCTTCATCGGTATTATTTGCAATATCACCACCTAGAATCTTAACCATGAAATTTTTGAAATCCACTTCAACTTTCCATTCTTTTTCAAGCGATAGCGAATTGTCTTCTTTAATATCCATTTTCACAACTGGGTTCAAAATTTCTTCTGAAACCTTTGGGGCAGGCTTCACCGGAGGCGGCATCATAATCGCCAAATTATTTTCTTTTGATTCAATTTTATTTTTCACAATATGAAAAGATAAAATTTCATTATTTTTATTTGAAAGTATCAAAATAGGCTCATAAATACCAGTAGGAGGTACTTGAGTCAAAGAATTTTTAATGTTGACGCCAACTAAACTTGAATTCTTAGAAACGTTTTTAATGGGAACTGCTGATACCAAATAGCCTTCCATTTCATTTGGATTATTCACAACGATTTGTGGAACCAAATACAATTTTAATTCAAGGTTCTTTACATTTCTATCCGTTTCATTTTGAATACTTCCGTTATAAATTAGAACATTATTGTCTTTAATAGAAGCTATCCAATTTTCTGATAGTTTAACTTTGCTATCCTGGTTTATGTTTCCTGAATAATTAATTTTTTCTAAATCTTGTCCAAATAAAATGGTACAAGTAAAAAAGGTCAAGATGGAGGTAAAAATTTTCTCTTTCATAATTTTAAGGGTTGGTTCAAATATTATTTTAAACTAAATGATGTAAAAATATTCATTATTTTCTAAACATCATAAAAGTTCGATTCAAAACTTCAATGGCTGCAAATAAATCTTCTTCTGAAATGACCAAAGGCGGCGCAAATCTAATTATGTTTCCATGTGTAGGCTTAGCAAGCAAGCCATTGTTCATCAATTCTACACACAAATCCCAGGCAGTAGAACTTTCTGGTGAATCATTAATCAAAACAGCATTCAACAATCCTTTTCCTCTTACTGACTTCAGGAAAGGATAATTCGGAATCATTTTTTCAATTTCAGCACGGAAGATTTTTCCCAGATTTTCAGCTTTTTCAGCTAGATTTTCATCTATGACAACTTCCAAAGCTTCAACCGCAACAGCACAGGCAAGCGGATTTCCGCCATATGTGGAGCCATGCTGACCCGGTTTGATGACATCCATAATTTCGTCATTTGCCAAAACCGCTGAAACAGGATAAACTCCGCCAGACAATGCTTTCCCAAGAATCAACATATCGGGTTTCAGATTTTCGTGATCCACTGCAAGCATTTTTCCGGTTCGGGCAATTCCGGTCTGGATTTCGTCTGCAATAAACAAAACATTGTTTTCTTTACAGATTTCATAACAAGCGGATAAATAACCTTCGTCCGGAACATTTACACCGGCTTCTCCCTGAATGGGTTCTACTAAAAATCCGCAGATTGTGTTTTTATTTTTTTCGATAGCAGAACGCAAAGATTCCACATCGTTATATTCAACCGAAATAAATCCTGTTGTGTAGGGATTGAAGTTATTTCGGGCATCTTCATCATTTGAAAAGGAAATAATCGTAGTCGTGCGACCGTGGAAATTTCCACTGCAAACCAAAATTTTTGCTTCACCGGAAGGAATTCCTTTCTTTTCATAACCCCATTTACGAGCGATTTTGATGGCCGTTTCCACAGCTTCAGCTCCGGTGTTCATCGGTAAAACTTTTTCGTATCCAAAAAGATCTGTGATGTATTTTTCGTATTTTCCAAGTTCCGAATTATAAAAAGCACGTGAGGTCAACGTAAGTTTTTGGGATTGCTTAACAAGCGCATCTAAAATTCTCGGATGACTGTGGCCTTGGTTTACAGCCGAATAAGCCGATAAAAAGTCGAAATATTTTCTTCCTTCAATGTCCCACACAAATGCACCTTCACCTCGATCCAAAACGACCGGAAGCGGATGATAATTATGGGCACCGTATTGGTTTTCTAATTCAATTAAATCTTTGGATGTCAAATTCACTTGGCTAATTTTTCGCAAATGTAGGAAATTCGTTTAACTCCATAAATAGAGATTAAAGCCTTTTCAATTCCAGAACAATAGATTTTCCGAAAAACTGTTTGGCGAGTTTGGCGAAATTTTCTGTATAATCCGAAAAATAAAAATGATAATCAGGTTCTTCGGTAAAGCCCATCAGATTATTTTTCTGCATCTGATGAATTAGTTCGTTTACCACAATCAGCGGAGAATCAATGACTTTTACACGTCCCTGAAATGCTGCCTGAACTTCTTTTTCAATCAGCGGATAATGTGTGCAACCCAAAATAATGGTGTCGATGTTTTCAAATTTTTTATGGGCCAAATAGGTTTCGATTGTACTTTTTGAAATGGAAGTATTTCGGAAACCTTCTTCAATAATAGGAACCAAAAGGGGAGTAGCCATCTCGATGACTTTTAAATGCCGGTTGTGTTTTCTGATGCAATTTTTATACGCATGTGAATTCACCGTCGCTTTTGTGGCAATTACACCAATATTTTGGTTCAGTTCATAAGCAACTTTTTTTGCCACCGGTGAAATCACATCGATTACTAAAACATCTCCGGCAGCTTCTTTAATTTCTTCAAGAGAATTTGCAGTTGCGGTATTACAGGCTATCACAATGGCTTTACAATCCTCTTTTACAAGAAATTTGGTGATTTTTTTACAAAACTTTGTGATGGTTTCTTTGGATTTATCTCCGTAGGGAAGGTGTTTGGTATCCCCAAAATAAATGATATTTTCATTGGGCAATAATCGTTTGATTTCTTTTGCAACGGTTAATCCGCCTACCCCTGAGTCAAAAACCCCAATCGGCCTGTTGTCGTTCATTTAGCAAATGTATTTAAAAACTATGTTTAAACAAATTGAGCACATTAATCTACCC
>JAEWHB010000157.1 GCA_023388015.1 Bacteroidota bacterium | reverse complement strand
TATTTAATGTTTTTGTTCACCGCCGGCGTTGTTGACCAGTCCACCACCGGATAATCCTCGACCATGGTTTCGTCCATCCGATAAAAAGCAATGAGACTTCCTTTTGGCGAAAAGAAAATTCCCTTGTGAATTCCGAATTCCTCTCGGTGAACGGCTTTCCCGTTTAGAATTCCATATTTGCCGTCGGTTGTAAGTTGTTTTGTTTTTCCGTTGGAATCAATTAAATACAAATTATTATCCACAACATAAGCCAATTGTCCGGACTTTGGATCGTATTCGGTCGCTTCCGAATTTTCAGGAAGTGTCAACCATTTGACCGCCTTTTTATCCTTTGGACTGAACCAGAAAAGCTCTTTATTATCCTGATAATAAGCTTTTTCCGAATTTACCCAAACCAAATGAGGAACGTTGTTTCCAGCCGCAAAATCGGTGGAACGCAAAAGTGTATCGGTTTTCATCGTCGCAGCATCATAAGCCAATAGTGCATTTCCGTAGGATGTTTTGACTTTTTCGTAAAATTTATCCGAATCCGGCAGCCACTGATAGGTTTTACTTTCTGCACGAATGCCCAAAACGGCATCCTGCATCGTCAGTTGTTTGGTTTGTGAAAAAGTCATCACAGCCAAAAGTGAAACCGATACTACTAAAATTTTGTTCATTTTTTCCAAATTTGATTTTATTTACTCAGAGAATCTATTTTCTTTTGTCTATTTTCTATTCTCTTCATTTTATTCTCTTTGTTCTATCCTCTTTATTTTGTTTTCTTTTTTAATTTTTCAAATGTAACGCTAAACGCTCTAAATTTTTCTTTTCGTTGCCGATGAAAATTTCGTTTTGGTCGATTACCACAGGTCGTTTCAAAAAGGTATAATCGCTCAGAATATATTCCCGATAATCCTTTTCGGTCAAGATTTGATCTTTCAGTCCCAGCTCTTTGTATTTTCTTGCCTTTCGGGAAAAAAGCGCTTCATAACTGCCTGCTAACTCTTTCATTTCGTTTAATTGTTCAGCTGTAATAACTTCGCTCTTAATATTTTGCTTTTCAAATCCTGAAAAATCCATTTCTTTCATAATCCTTTTGCAAGTATCACAGGTTTGCAGATAATAAATCTTTTTCATTTCACGAATTTAAGGATTTTGCAAATGCAATGATATGTCCGTCCAAATCGGCAAAATAACAAACCCGATCGCCCCAGCTTCTTTCTTCCATCGGGCTGATTAATTTCGCACCGCAATTCATTGCGTTTTCAAAGGCTTCTTCCAGATTTTCGACAAAAAGATAAAGTTCACATCGCGGAATTCCATTTCCCAAAGCAGGATCGGGCGTTTTATCTTGTAAAATTTTTTGAATACCCAAATTCGGCATTAGTCCGAGTTTCGTCGTTTCATTAAGATGAAATTCACTCATTCCAGGAAGATTCAGAATCGGTTCCATTTGAAATAAGTTTGAATAAAACTCCGTGCTTTTCGCTTGATTTTCAACGTAAAGAATAAATTCAGATTTAGATAAAATTTTCATTTTGAATGAATTAAGGATAAACAATATGTCCAGTGTAAATCTGCTCCACATCCACAATCGGCGGTACATTTTTCAAAACCAGATTGCCCGTACTTCGGATTGCACCCGTTATAGAATTCACCGGATAGGTGATGATGTCGTTGGTGCTTCTGTGGTTCACATAAACATCGTCCACAACGAAATTTTCGCCTTCAAACCGACCGTTGGAACCCCAAAAATTGATTTCCAGTTTATGGCTATGACCTTTAATTTTGAAAACCGAAGAAATATTGTCATTTATTTTTAAAATTTCGTTTTCAATCTGCATTTCAAAAATACTGGCCGGCGTATCTTCAATAACTCCCGACTCTAAAGTTAGTTCAGGAAAAGTCAAAACTCCATCGGATTGGATGGAATATTGCGAACCCGAATAAATCTTTTCCAAAACCGGAGTGCTAATGTAAACTATGGCGGAATGATAATTTCTAAGCATTTCGCAACCATTTTCGTTGGTTATTTTCAATTCGCCGTCCATCACTTCGAATTGGATATCATTGATTAAATTTTTGCCCATCGTTACCCTTACCCATTGTTCTTCCGACTCTTTGACGATTAATTCAATCCCGGTTGAAATATTGATTTTGGAAAATTCGCCCACCGGAATTTCGCGGGTTTCCAACTCGCCCTGCGCTTTAAAACAATCCGATCCTTCTTCTGAATTACAACCCGAAATCAGAATGGAAAAAATCAAATATAAATAAAATTTCATTTTCAAATTAACTCATTTTCAAATTCTCAAATTGACTAAAGCCTCACGCCCACCGAAAAATCCATCGCTTCGGCTTTGGAGAAATGTGTCTTTAAACCCGTTCCCACAAAGAAATTCTTATAAAAATAATATTTCAATCCTAAATGCTGGTAAAGTGCTGTATGCGATTTGTAATCGTCGTAAACATAAGCGCCCAATTGTGCTTCAAACGAAAATCGATTTAAAAATAATTCATATCCCACAAACAATCCCAGTCGTTTATAGTCCGTGTCGGCATCGATTCCTTTTTCGGGAAAAGAAACCGCCATCATTTCGATTTCATTTTTCATCATCATCGATAAAAACACATCAAATCCCGCTTGAAAGGCACTCGAACGCGATATTCTTTTATCGGCATAAGCCGAAATCACATAGAACGGATATTGTCCGCTCCCGATGATGTGGCTTTCGTGAACGCCGGTTCTAAATGCCAGATTGTAACGAATTGGTTCGGTAAAGGTTGAATCCTGATGGGTTCGAGGATGATAAGTTCTTTCGTTTTTATGGTCAAATGTATAATGTATCCCGATGTTCGCTCCGACTGTATTAGCGCTTGTATTCGGCGTTTTAATGGTTCCGTTGGAATGATGAATCAGAAACAACCCCGTACGAATTCCAAATCCTTCCCAGATATTTTCTTTCTGAAAATTGGCCATAAAAAAACTCGCCGGCATAAAATGCGAGCCATAAGCCGAATTCCGGTAATTTTCTTCTTTGTCATAAGGATTTGTATTGTAAGCAATCCCCTGCCCTATTCGCAGCTGTAAATTCCGCTTCAGAAAATAAAAATTATAATGCGCAAACAATCCGTACATATCGCCCAGAATTTCGTTTTTATTGTTCTGATAATGAAAAGTCAGTCCATAGTCCGGATAATTAAATCGAGATTCCCATTCTTCATCGCCAAAGGTTTTTCGGTTCCCTGAGATGAAAATCCCTTCGGGATGCTCGGTAATCAGATGTTGGATTTTTTCGCTGTGCGGCAGGATGCTTCCGTAATAATAATTTACATCCACAGTGTACTGAGCTTCATTTTCCTGCGCCAAACAGAAACAGGAAAACAGCGAGAAAATCAATAAGTTAATACGGTTCCACATAGTTAATCAGAGGTCAAAAATATAAAAATCTTGTATGTTTGCAGAAGAAAAATGCATAATATGAAATTCAATACAAAGACCATACACGGCAACCAACAAGTTGATCCTTCAACCGGAGCGGTGATGACCCCTATTTATCAGACCTCGACTTATGCGCAGAGCAGTCCGGGTGTTCATCAGGGTTACGAATATTCGCGCGGGGCAAATCCGACCCGTACGGCGCTTGAAAATGCTTTGGCGAGTATCGAAAACGGGACGCACGGATTTGCTTTCGGTTCCGGTCTGGCAGCGACCGACAGCGTGATGAAACTTTTAAATCCGGGCGATGAAATCATTGCGATGGATGATTTGTACGGTGGATCTTATCGGATGTTTACACGAATTTACGCACGCTACGGACTGAATTTTCAATTTGTCGATATGACAAATCCGCAGAATGTTGCCGATAAAATCAATTCCAAAACCAAATTAATCTGGATCGAAACTCCGACCAATCCTTTGATGAAAGTCGTGGATATTCAGGCAGTTGCCGATTTGGCCAAAGGAAAAGATATTTTGGTAGCGGTTGACAATACGTTTGCTTCGCCTTATTTGCAAAATCCACTGGATTTGGGTGCCGATATTGTGATGCATTCCGCAACGAAATACTTGGGCGGTCACTCCGACGTGGTGGCAGGCGCTTTGGTTGTAAAAGATGAAGAATTAGCCGAAAAAGTTCATTTTCAATTATTTGCAGGCGGAGGAATTTTGGGTCCGCAAGATTCCTATCTGGTTTTACGTGGCATTAAAACTTTGCACGTGCGTATGCAAAGACATTGTGAAAACGGAAGAAAAGTGGCCGAATTTTTATCCAAACATCCAAAAGTCGGAAAGGTTTTTTATCCGGGACTTGAAGACCACCCGAACCACGAAGTGGCCAAAAAACAAATGAAAGATTTTGGTGGAATGGTTTCTTTTAATTTCAAATCCGGCGAAAGAAAAGATGCCGATGCTTTCTTCAAAAAACTGAAAGTCTTTACCCTGGCAGAAAGCCTTGGTGGCGTGGAGTCGCTTGCCAATCATCCGACCACCATGACGCACGCTTCCATTCCGGCAGAAAAACGAGCGGAAATCGGAATAACTGACGATTTGGTACGACTGAGCGTGGGAATTGAAGACATCGATGATTTGCTGGAAGATCTGGAACAAGCTTTTGCTTAATTCTCAGATAAATAATATTTCAAAAACCTGTCAATTGATATTGGCAGGTTTTTTTATCCTTGAGAAAATATAACCAATGCTGATGATCAAGGTTTGGTTAAGTAATCCTAAATGATTTAAGAACTGCGCAATTTCTTGATTTGAAACCACATAGTTACAATAGCTTTTTAGTGAACTTAAGGAAATTATAGTCTGCTACGCAGCACAGAAGCTGTGATACTTGAAAAACACTTAATGGTTTATTTAAAAAGAGTTTTAAGCTTAAATTATTGATTTTAAATTGGTTAGAAAAGCTTTCCGTTTTATTATAATCAAAAGTCTTAATACTTGATACTTAACTCTTAATACTTCTTGCGCCCGGGATGAAGGCAGTTTGTCTGAGCTCTTTTTGTAGCCTGAGTTTCGAAGGCTGGAAAAAAGCGAGTGCCGCCAGCCCGATCAGGCGCCCAAAATTTACTGACCCGAAAGATTATACGCCTGTTCGATGAATTCTACCAAACGAATGGCGTGAATTCCATCCAAAGCAGAATTGCGATTTTCCGATAAAGCATCACGGATTTCAGCAATGGCTATCGGATGAAAATTCCGGACTTCGGTGGACATGTTTTGGGAGCAAACTACATTTTTTAAATTACTGTATTTCAATTCATTCAGATATTGATCTCCGATTTCGATGGTTCCTTTTTCGGCAATGATGACAATTCCGCTTTTGTAATTTTTCTCGAAAGTCGAAGTCGTAAAGATCATATTTCCCACCGCTCCGTCGGCCTTGAAATCGAGTTTTCCGCTGTCGGCAAATTCCGTAATTCCCCGGTGATTGAAATTGTAAAATTGGGAATGCGTACAAAGGGTTTCATCGAACCAAAAATTCATAATATCAATGAAATGAGAGAATTGCGTGAAGAGAACGCCGCCGTCCATTTCGTTGGTTCCGTGCCATTCGCGGGTCTGGTAATAATTCCGGTTGCGGTTCCAGTAGCAATTGATATTGACCATGTAAATTTCGCCCAAGGAATTGTTTTCCAAAAGCGTTTTGACATAACTGACAGGTGGGGAAAACCTCAACTGCATCGATGAGAAAACGCGCTTTCCGGTTTTTTCGGCTACTTCCAGAATTTCTTTTCCGTCTTTTGAATTAAGCGCTATAGGCTTTTCGATGAGAACGTGTTTCCCGGCTTTCAGACAACGAATGGCGTGGTCACGATGAAGTCCGTTGGGCGTTGCAATAATGACCAAATCGGTTTTGCGGTCTTCTTCCAAAAAGTTTTCCAGTGTTTTATAAATTGGAATGATGGACTCTTGGTCTTCATAATTGATATCAATAATGGAAACAAGTTCGACTCCTTCTGTTTCTTCGATAGCATTTCTGTGAACCCGGCCGATGTGGCCAAATCCCAAAAGGGAAATTTTTAGCATTTCAAATTTTCTTGGTGTAAATCCGTTTTGTCTTTCTTTTGAATTTTGAGAAAGCGGATTATTTTTCGGGCGTAAATATACACAATGAAAAAATATTTATAACAAAGCGGTAACCCCTCTGGGGCACAAATTGACAGGTTTTATTTTTAAATTAATTTTCAATTGTTTATTGATAAATGTGCCGTAGGCACAAAAGCTTTGTAAAAAATGTAGGATTTACGGAAAGGCGTGCCATAGGTACGCCACCCATTTTTGATTACACGTCATTTCTATTTTGTCAGAATTTTTAATCAAAAATATGCGCCAAAATTTCCTGGCTCGGGCATTCTGTGTTACAAAGCGGTAGCCCCTCTGGGGCACAATTTGATGCGTTTTAGTTTTAAATTAATTTTCAATTGTTTATTGATAACTGTGCCGTAGGCACAAAAGCTTTGTAGAAAAATGTAGGATTTACGGAAAGGCGTGCCGTAGGTACGCCACCTTGGATTTAATTTGATTTTAAAATCACAGCGTCCGCAAATTTATATATTTGTTGATTAAACGGATAAGCAAACCTTGGTCAATTTATTTATATCGGCTTATAATTACCTCAAAAGCAGAAAAATACTGTTTTTTTCAGTAGTATTTTTTCTATTGGTATTGATGGGATATTGGGCTTCGCGAATAAGTTTCGAAGAAGATATTTCCAAATTAATTCCTTCTTCCGACGACTCCGAAACCATTAGTCAGGTTTTAAAAAACGTCAATTTCGCCGATAAAATCATTCTCAATATTTCTTCCGAAAAGGAAAATAATTCAGCTTTTCTACAAGCTTATGCCGATAGTTTAGAAATTCAACTTTCTGAAAATCAACATATAATAAATCTTCAAATCCGATTTAAAGACGAGAAAATGATGGATTTGCTGGATTTCGTTTCGGCTCATCTCCCACTCTATCTCGATGAGTCCGATTATGCGCAGTTAGACTCTTTGTTGGCTCCTGAAAATGTTTCGTCAAAAGTGGATGATGCTTATTCCTCGATTGTTTCGCCATCTGGATTTGTGACCACACAAATGATTCGTTCCGATCCTTTCGGAATGGATTTTATGGCGCTGAAAAAATTCCAACGATTACAGTCCGGCGACGGTTTCACGGTGGAAAACGGCTATCTGATGCATCAAAATGGAAAAAATCTTTTTGTGCTGATTACGCCCAAAGCCGGTGCCAATGAAACTTCGCAAAACGCAAAACTGATTGAGTATCTCGACCGAAGCCTCGAAAATCTAAATTCCCAATTCCAAAATGAAAAAGTCAGTGCCGAATATTTCGGTGCGACGCCGGTTTCAGTGGCCAATGCCAAACGCATCAAAAACGACATCATTCTGACCTTGAGCATTTCACTAATTTTGCTTTTTCTGCTCTTCATTTATTTTTACCGAAAACCTCATATTCCGCTGATTATCATCGTTCCGGCGCTTTTTGGAAGTTTACTGGGAATGAGCGTTTTGTATTTTCTCAAAGGAAGTATTTCGGCGATTTCCATTGGAATTGGTTCGGTTTTATTAGGTCTAACACTCGATTATTCGCTTCATATTTTGAGTCATTACCGTAGCACGGGCGACGTCCGAAAATTATTCCGAAGTACCGTCAAACCTTTGTTGATTTGTGCGGTTTTCACGGGTGCAGACTTCCTGGTGCTTTTGTTTTTGAAGTCCGATGTTTTGAAGGATTTGGGTGTGTTTGCGGCTTGTAGCGTTTTGGGCGCGGCGGTTTTTGCGCTGCTTTTCATTCCGCAGGTTTATTCGCCCGATAAATCGCTGGAAATCAAACAAAATACACTGATTGATAAACTCGCGGCTTATGATTTCAGTCGAAATAAATATTTGTTGATTTTCTCGGTTTTGCTCGTCATTCTCAGTCTTTTTACGTACCAAAAAGTCGGATTTGAAAATGATCTCAACAAATTGAATTTTATGCCGGCTGATTTACAAAAAGCTGAAAATGAATTGGATAAACTCAATGATTATACTTCGAAATCCATTTACATTGCTTCTTATGGAAATAATTTGGAAGAAGCTTTAGCGTCCAATTCAAGACTTTATCAGAAACTTTTATCGGCCGAAAATCAGAATGAAATTCTTTCTTTTTCGTCCATTGGAGGAATTTTGCCTTCAGCGAATGAACAAGAGAAAAAAATGGATCGATGGAACCAATTCTGGAGCGAAGAAAAAAAGGAAAATTTACGAAATCAATTGATTTCAGAAGGGAAAAAATACGGATTTAAAGAAAATACATTCGCACCGTTTTTTATGCGATTGGATGAAGAATATTCCACCGAAAATCTTGCTGAAAATGAATTGTTGAATGATTTATTTCTTAATGAATTCATCAAAAAAGACGGTGATTTGGTGACGATTACCTCTTCATTGAAAACGGAAAATGAGGCGACCGAAAAAATCATCGGGAAATTTTCAAAAGAGGAAAACACATTGGTCATCGACCGAAAAAATTTATCCGAAACATTTCTTTCCAATCTGGAAGCGGATTTCGACAAATTATTTTTCATTTCCTCGATTGTCATTTTTGTGATTTTGTTTTTGTTTTTCCGTTCGATGGAACTCACGCTCATCACCAATATTCCGATTTTTGCCGGCTGGCTGGTAACTCTTGGGATGATGGGACTTTTGGGGCTGAATTTCAATGCATTCAATATCATTATTACAACTTTAATTTTTGGTTTGGGTGTGGATTATTCGATTTTCATCACCCGCGGATTAATTGAAAAATATACCTACGGAACCGATGAAATGCCGGCTTTCCGTTCGGGAATTTTGATGTCAGCTATTGCGACCATTCTTTGTTTCGGAGTTTTGGTTTTTGCCAAACATCCCGCGATTTATTCGATTTCCTGGATACCGATCATCGGGCTGAGCGTCGTCGTTCTGATGTCTTTCACGATTCAGCCTTGGCTTTTCCGGTTTTTCATTCAGAAACCGCAGGAAAAAGGCAATACGCCACGCACTATTTTGGGAGTGATTTATACTTTTTTTACGTTTGGCTATTTCTTCGTGGCTGGATTTCTTCTGAATTTATTGGCGCAAGTCTTCTTACCAATCATTCCGACGAAGAAAAAATTCGGTGTATTTCATTCTGTGATGCAAAAGTATTTCTGGGTTTTGATGTATGGAACACCGTTCATTCCGGTGAGAAAAATCGGAAAGGAAAATCTGGATTTGAATTCACCCAAAATCATCATTGCCAATCATACATCTCAGCTCGATACGCCGACGATGGGGATGCTCCACAAACGATTGATTTTTATGGTCAACAACCGGATTTTGCAATCGAAATTTTTCGGAAAAGCCATTCAAATGGCTGGATTTTATTCGGCTTCTGAAAATTTGGAAGAAGAAACCCAAGAATTGGAAGAAAAAATCAGACAAGGTTATTCCATCATCATTTTTCCGGAAGGAACCCGTTCGATGACTTCTGCCATTCAGCGTTTTCACAAGGGTGCTTTTTATCTTTCGGAGAAATTGAAACTGGACATTCAACCGGTTTTAATCCGTGGAAATGCCGATCGCTTGCCGAAAAACGATAATCTACTCAAATCGGGAAAACTGACTTTGGAATTTCTTCCGGTAATCCGCCACGATGATGAAACTTGGGGAAAGAATTATTCCGAAAAAACGAAAAATATCAGTCGCTATTTCAGAGAGAAATTTATCGAATTAAAACGAAAAGATGATGACGAGAATTACTTTCGTACTAAATTGAAATTCAATTACATATATAAACCAAAGTACATTCAAAAAGAATTCAGAAACGAGTTTGAAACGAATAAAAAAATCTACCATAAGCTGCTTTCGGTTTTGCCGGTGAGAGCGCGGATTTTACATTTGGGTTGCGGATATGGCGTGTTGGATTTTATATTGGTTTATGACTCGGCGCATCGCTCGGTAGATGCTTGGGACGAGGACGCGGAAAAAGTTCAGATTGCACAAAATACCTTTACGGTCAATCGGTTTCCGGTTCGGTTTCACAAGGAATATCCGGATGTATTTACGGTGGGAGATTTTGTAATTCTTCACAATGAAAAAGAAAGAATTCGGTTTGAAAATTTGGTTAATTTAGGGGATTGGGAAATCTATTTTGAAGAAAATAACCTGAGGGTTTTGAAAAACAAAAATGCAGGAAGAATTTGACATCATCATCATAGGAAGCGGTTTGGGCGGATTGGTCTGTGCCAATATTTTGGCGCGTGAAGGCAAAAAAGTCTTGGTGTTGGAAAAAAACCAGCAGTTTGGTGGAAATCTTCAGACGTTTTCACGGGACAAAGTAATTTTTGATACGG
>JAEWHB010000080.1 GCA_023388015.1 Bacteroidota bacterium | reverse complement strand
GAGGACGTGATTTTGTGATTCCGGAAGATATAAAATTCGTGGCGGTTCCGGCTTTGAAGCATAGAATTGTGGTTTCGCCCGAGAAAGAGATGGAAGGAACGACTTCGTCTCAGATTATTTTACAAATTATTGAAAGTATAGAAATCCCACGCTGATGAATTTTTTCAAGCAGATATTTTTGAACAAAACTTTCTTTTTTGCGTTCCTTCTGGTAATTGCCGGATATGTTTCGGGTTTTTATTTTTCACTCATGATCCCGATTTCCCATCTGCTTTTATTTGCTTTGATTCTGATTTCACTGATGGATTTAATCTTGTTGTTTTCCCATAAAACAGGTGTTTCCGGTGAAAGAACAGTGCAAGATAAACTTTCAAATTTCGACAAGAATCCGGTTCAGATTCATTTGCAGAATTATTTTCCATTTAGGATACATTATACAATTCTGGATGAAATTCCCGAACAGTTTCAGATTTTTGATTTTGAAATGAAAGGAATGCTTTCTTCGAAAAAGGAAATGGATTTGAAATATGATTTGATTCCGAATGAACGCGGAATTTATAAATTCGGAAAAACCAATGTTTTTGTTCGCTCGCCGCTTGGGTTTCTGGAAAGAAAAATCGTTTTGCACACGGAAAATCAGATTAAAGTTTATCCGTCATTTCTGCGTCTGAATCAATACAGTCTGCAAAATTTCAAAGCGCATATCAACGAAATCGGACAGAAAAAAATCAGAAGAATTGGTCACAGCATGGAATTCGAACAGATTAAAAATTATGTTTCTGGCGATGATTTCCGTACAATTAACTGGAAGTCAACAGCTAAACATCAGAAACTGATGGTGAACCAATATGTAGACGAAAAATCCCAGCAGGTTTATTGCGCAATCGACAAAGGGCGAGTGATGAAAATGCCGTTTGACGGAAAAACGCTGTTGGATTATTCCATCAATGCGAGTTTGATTTTCAGTAATGTGGTTTTGCAAAATCAAGACCGTGCGGGTGTTTTTACATTTTCAAATCAGCTGGAAAATCTTGTAAAAGCAGAGCGAAGAACGAGTCAGCTTCAGAAGATTTCTGAAACTCTATACGGCATTCTGAGTAATTTTATGGAAACTGATTTCGGAAAATTGTACAATTACATCCGACATAAAATCACGCAACGCGGACTAATCCTGCTTTTTACCAATTTTGAAAGTATGGATTCACTTCACCGGCAACTTCCCTATTTGCTCGCCATCAACAAAAGTCATCTGTTGGTTGTGGTTTTCTTCCGCAACACAGAGTTGGAAGATTTTTTGGTTTCGACGGATGAAAAAACGGATTTGTACGAAAAAACTTTGGTCGAGAAATTCATTTATGAAAAGCAGCAGATTGTTCTGGAATTAAACAAACACGGCATTCAGGCTGTACTAACGCGCCCGGAGGATTTAACGGTTAATACCATAAATAAATACCTCGAGATTAAATCCCGAGGTATCATATAAAAATATTTCTTTTTGAATTTTATAATTCAACCAATTCCGAAATATGTGTTGCTTTTTTCACTAATTTGTTGTCTTTGTCAACCAAAAATAATGTTGGAGTTACCGTTACCCCATAGTCTGCTACTGCTTTGGTATCCCATTGCAATAATTCTGTATAGTTAACCCATTCAAAGCCTTGAGTGGCAGATTTAAATGATTCGGCATCAAAATCAAGTGAAATACTTATGATTTCCCCACCATTTTGTTTGAAATTCCGGTAATATTCCTGTACATAGGGCATTTCATCATTACATGCAGGGCACCATGAAGCCCAGAAAATGATAATTTTTTGATCGGCTTTGACATCATACAAAGACTTATATCCTTTTACGGGCTCTTTAAATATAATATTGGGAACTACATTTCCTAAAACAGTATTGTTATGCGCGGATAAATTACTTTTTAATTCGTCGGTTATTTCGCAAGTAAGTGCATTAGCTTTTTCGTAATACTTCTCAAGCAATGAAGAAAACTGTTGTGATGGCAAAACTAAAAATACTGATGACAAAACATTTTGTCCGCGCGGGGTTTCAATATCTGCTTTTTCCAATAATAAATCCAGTTCTTTTTCAATAATTGTATTGATTTGTTCTTGTGAAGTTGCACCATAGATAGAACTTCTAAGATAATCCAATACGAGTTTGGCCATAAATCCAGTTCCTTCGAGATAATTGTTATCATTAATTAATCTTTTCTGAATTTTATCTTTGTGAATATCTGCTGCTATTTTGGCATCAAATTGCGTATTGGCCAATTCACTTATTGAAATATAATATTTCAACAAAGGTGATTCGGTTTGGTGGCTTAATTTCTGAATTCTTTGTTCTTCTTTTTGGATTGCTTTAAAGAATTCATCCGTTTCATTATAGAGCGGTTTTATAATTGGGAAAATGTTTGCTTTCATATCATTTAAACCTTCGTGCATAGAAAATTCTTTAAATCCTTGTGCCGATTTTCCTTCATTGATTACTAAGTCATTGAAAGTATTATTTTGGTAAGTAACTTTGAAGTTTAGGTTTTCATTGTCACTTAACAAATCAAGAATTGCCTGGTTGGAGAAGTCGGTAAAACGAACAATTCCGCTATATTTTTGAGGAATATTAACGGTAAACTTTCCATTTTTATCGGTTGTCACCTTGTTTATTAACACATCTGAAGGTCCGTTAAATATGCGAACTTTCACATCTTTATTAAAATAATTATTTATTTCCCCTGTTACTTTGAATTGGGCATTTACAGAGAAAGCCAAAAGGAAAACAAATAAGAAAAAGAATTTATTCATTATTAAAAATTTTAGTCAAATATAAAAAACCCTTTCCAAAAAGAAAGGGTTTTTAAGCGTCTTGTTATTTGTTATTCTCTAATCAACTAATGATTTTTTGGAGTATTTAACTACGAAATAGATTCCTATCATCACAGCAGCAGCAAGCAAGAATGGAAGATAGTCATCAATCGGAGTCGGAGGAGTCGCTGGAGCTCCGAAACCACCTGATGCGTCTTCACCTTGATCCGGCGGTGGTGGCGGAACTTGCGCAAAGGTTATTATACTAAAACAAAACATTAGTATTAGAGGAAATATTTTTTTCATATCAAGAATTTTATAGGTTGATTAAATTATTTTGGATTGTTTTCCAAACATCTTCTTTATTTTACAATAATTTTTTGCAATTCAAACTCACCATTTACATTTTGAGATTTAACCACATAAACACCTGATTGTTTTAATCCTAATACGTGGTCTGAAGCTGTATTTACAGAGTTAGCTGTGTAAACAATTCTTCCCAAAATATCATAAACTGTAACATCTGCTTTTTTCCAGGTATCACTGAATCTAACTTTGTATTGGTCACCATGTTTGAAAACAATAGTTTTTGATGAAATCAGGTTGTCACCTGTTCCCATTTCTCCGTCAGGATGTCCGTTCCAATAGATAACATATCTGTCAAAAGTAGATTCAACATCATTTCCAATTACATATTCGAAATCTGAATTAATTTCCATTAAAACATCTTCAACGGTATCATGGAAATAATATTTACTACCATCTGTATAATTTCCTTCAGCCAATTTATTGAAAATTGAACCTTCATATAAATCTCCTTTTAATTTATAAGAACCTTCTGAATTTCTGTTAAATACGATATTTATAGGCTTAGCTACATAATCAAATGCATTAAAAGCATTGATATACAAAGGTGTAAAGTCTGTTACTGTTTCATCTGCACTTTCCTGCAAACCGTAGAAACCGTTTTCTGCAGTAACTACACCTGAATAATCTGCTTCGTAAAGTTGCTTTATACCTGTTACGCCATCTCCAAGTGCTACAATAAACAATTGATTGGCGGTTGCTGTTTCTACGTCATTATTTTCCACTAAATATAATCCCAATTGATAGAAAGGGGTAGCTACTTTTGGTGTAATTGTTCCGGAAGGAGTCATGGAAAAAGTTTTGTAGCTATCATCAATGGTAACTGTTCCTCCTTCATCATTAGTTAAATGGATTCCAAATCCTTCAAAAGGTCTAACTATCAAAGCTGCCGGCTCTCCAATCCATGTACCTGAATTATAAGTTGCTTTAACAAATAAACTTTGAATGGAAGTTGTATTTTGTCCACCATATTGTTCTGTGGTACCAACCTCGGCATATTTGTAAACACCTTTTAGATTTGGTAAAGAAAGTAGTGATAAATCAATATTGGAAGTAAAAGGGTTTCCGTATTGAAATCCATACTTCCCATAAACTTCTTGATTTGCACCAACATTGGTTAATTGAATGAATGCATCATCAATATAACTTTCATATCGTTCATTGTAGTTGTTAATCTTTTTACTCCAACAGTTATCTCCGCCATTTCCAGCACATCCGGACTCATTCCATAAAGAAGCTGCCGTATAGGGATGATTTGCATTGGACATATTAAATGTTACTGCATTTGGAGTAGGAATACCTTTATAAGACAAAGGGTTTGAGTTACTATGCGCATTCATAATGCTTGTCAAACCTGTACCAGAATGCGTGAAGTTAAGGTAGTAATATTTGGAAGATGAGATCGCTGTTCCGGTTGGTTCCGCATCTGACTCATATTCATTATTGTCCCAAGATAACAATGACTGTCTGTAACGTGTATTACTACAGTTTACATTCAGACCACAACTACCTACATAAGGGATCGACTCACCAAAAAGAAATTTAAATGCACTTTCTGCGTTGTAGCCGGCTCCATATTGGAAAGGAATTGCAAATTGTCCCAGACTAAATGCGTCCGTGTCAATAGGGTTTTTCTGCATGGTAAGGTAACCGGTAGATGCAGCACCATTTTCAATGATTACTTGACCATAGTTATCTACATCTGTCCAAACATTAACGAAGTTATTTCCTTTCTGAAATTCCGTAGCTGTTGCATTGGCAATAGATGCAGGATTGGTGAATCCACCTACAACTTTGATATTACCTTCATTGATAACAGTATTGGTAGCTCCCGCTACTGAATTGACAATGTTAAAAGTTCCCCCATGGTAAAAAAGTGTATTTGAGTTCACTTTTATTTTTGCTGGTCCCGTTACATAGGTATCTTGCCCCTGTAGATTTGCTCCAGAAGCTGCAATGAGGAGAATCGTAAAGAAACTTAAGTAATTTTTCTTCATAGTATTTTAATTTAGGTTGTGTTGAAATAATGCTGATTGTGAAAATCAATTCTCAACCATCTACAAGAAACATAACTTCAGTTAGGTTTCAAGCGACAAATATAAAAATATTTTTTGTAAACTTCTATTATTTTTAATTCGTAAATTGTTAGGATATAGTCATTATTGATTTTAAAGCAGCTTTCTTTGAATTGGTAACAAAGATTTAAACTGCCTTATACAATTTCTTCTCAATACTTTCTCTGTCTATCTCAATTCTTTCTGGCATTTCTTCAATTTCATACATGATATCTGTAAAGATTTCCTCTACCACAGACCTTAAACCTCTGGCACCTAAACCCAACTCCTCAGCCTTTTCTACTATATAATCCAAAGCTGAATCTTTTACGATCAATTCCTTTTCTTCTAGTGAAAATAATTTCTGGTATTGCTTAACCAAAGCGTTTTTGGGCTCTGTGAGGATTCTCTTCATCGCTATTTCGTCCAAAGGTGTTAGATTGGCAATTACCGGAAGGCGACCAATTAACTCTGGAATCAGTCCAAAAGATTTTAAATCCATTGCATTCACTTCATTCAACAAATCACCTGTTGATTTTGGGCTATCACCATTTTTAAACCCAATTACATGTGTATTGAGTCGATTGGCAATGTGTCTTTCGATTCCTGAAAAAGCTCCTCCTGCAATAAATAAGATATCTTTTGTGTTGATCTCAACAAATTTTTGGTCAGGATGTTTACGCCCCCCTTTTGGTGGAACATTTACAATGGTTCCTTCCAAAATTTTCAGCATCGCTTGCTGTACGCCTTCCCCGGAAACATCTCGCGTAATGGATGGGTTGTCACTTTTTCGGGCGATTTTATCGATTTCATCTATGAAGACAATTCCTTTTTCAGCTAAATCTACATCGTAATTTGCATCTTGCAAAAGACGAGTCAAAATACTTTCCACATCTTCGCCTACATATCCGGCTTCGGTTAATACCGTAGCATCCACTATCGCAAAAGGCACATTTAACATCCTTGCAATTGTTTTGGCCAACAATGTTTTACCGCTGCCTGTTTCACCCACAAGAACAACATTGGATTTATCAATTTCCACATCGTCTTGTTTTTGAACCGGATTCAGAATCCTTTTATAATGGTTAAATACAGCAACAGACAATATTTTTTTGGCATGATCTTGACCTATAATATAGTCGTCCAGAAATTTTTTGATTTCTTTTGGCGATTTCAGAGGCAAGGGATTAATTAACTGATTTTTGTTTTTGAATGAAACCTCTTCCAAAACAATCCCATGTGCTTGTTCAATACACTGATCGCATATATGACCCTCAATTCCTGCTACCAGCAAATTAACGTCACTCTTACTCCGTCCACAAAAAGAACATTTATTTTCTTCCAATTTTTATTAATTTTTAGAACTTACAAATGTACAACATTAGAAATTTTCATTAAGAACTTTATGCCTAAATTTATTAGGGAGTAATCTCATCCACTCATCATCTGACAAAAGGAATCCGTATAATAATATAACAACCAATTCAAATTTCCATAAACCGAACTGCCACATCATCACAAGATGCAGTAGTACTCCAATTAAAATCACAAAAAACCTCGTCTTTTTAATCATAATAAAGAATGGAAATGTTATTTGAAAAAAAATTATGAAATAATTAGTCAACTTGGTCAACCATTCATGTTTTAAAATTTGATAAAAAATTCCATTTTCAAAATCCTGAAACTGAGCAAATGAAAAGTATACAGCATAGCCATTTTGCCATGCTGTGTCATTGATTTTGGAATAACCATTACTTAAATAAACCAAAAATATATTCAAAATAATTGACCAAACGGCTAATTGGGATAAGTATTGAAATAATTCCGCTCTTTTCCCGATGGTTTTTTTAATTGTAAAATACCGGGAAGAATCAACAAAAATAAAAAATAAAAGTGTGTAATTCAGGATCATATCTCCCCAGGTTAGCGCCGCAGGTTCCAGCATTTCAAATATTACACTCAATAAAAACACTACCGCTTTTACAAGAAATCCACCAATACCCAATAAAAAAGATAGCAGAAAAAGTATGTAAACTATATATAATATTACGCGGTGATCCCTGAATAAATCAAAAACAATATTATTCGAATAAAACATATTGTATTTTTCATCAAACATAAAATCCCCTACCCACAAACTAATGATAGCATCTACCAAAATTAAAATTCCTAATAACATCCTGAAAAGGGACGGATAAAAATTCCTTTCTGTAATCCAAAAATTCATTTGGCAAAGCTTTGAGGTAAATAATAAGTGCTAAAAAAAACAGTGTCGCCTACATGAAACGTATAGTTTTCTTTATATTCAGGATGGAAAGGCAATATAATCGGAGTTCTTTTAATCGATATAAACACACTATCTGCTCTTTCTAAATCAGCATCTTCTTTTATAAATAATTCTGAAGATTTTTTGATTTTGGAAATCAGATTCTTTAAATAGATATCCTGAGCGTAAATACTATCTAAATCTTCCTTTTTATTCCTATATTTTAAATCGTAATCATTTTTCAAAAAAGCATAATCCAAATCCGGAACACGATAGAAATACACCATTTTTTTAAGAAAAACCTCCTTTCTCTCGACAGGAAATTTCCCATTTTCATTTAGATAATCCCAAGAATTGATTTCACCTATTTTGGCTTCTCTTTCAAAAAATTCAAACTTCACATTAAAAGTCGTTTGAGTAACCGGAGAAAACATATTGTAGCCGGTTGGCATAAAAAAACGATAAGAAGAGTTTTTAATTTTCTCTTTATAATTTTCACTAAAAAAGGTTACTCCATACACACCTGCCCAATACAGCAGAAAAAGTGTAAAAAGTAACCTTTTCGGGTTCATTATAAAATGATATTAAGTTCGCGGAGCCAATACTTCGTCTACCATTCCGTATTCTTTGGCTTCAGAAGAAGTCATCCAGTAGTCGCGTTCTCCGTCTTTTTGAATTCTCTCAAAAGACTGACCTGAGTGTTGCGCTATGATGTTGTACAATTCTTCTTTCAACATCAAAATCTGTTTCAGGGTAATTTCCATATCGGTCGCCTGTCCCTGTGCACCACCCAAAGGCTGATGAATCATCACACGTGAGTGCTTCAAAGCGGAACGTTTTCCGGCAGCACCCGCACAAAGCAAAACCGCTCCCATAGAAGCTGCCATACCTGTACAAATTGTCGCCACATCAGGTTTTACGATTTGCATGGTGTCATAAATCCCCAATCCGGCGTGAACGCCACCTCCCGGAGAGTTGATGTAAATCTGAATATCTTTTGAAGCATCCACACTTTCCAAAAACAATAGCTGCGCCTGAATGATATTGGCGATTTCATCGTTGATAGGCGTTCCCAAAAAGATAATTCTGTCCATCATCAATCGGGAAAAAACGTCCATTTGGGCAA
Organism: Bacteroidota bacterium; assembly: GCA_023388015.1. Taxonomy (GTDB): domain Bacteria; phylum Bacteroidota; class Bacteroidia; order Flavobacteriales; family Weeksellaceae; genus Moheibacter. The sequence continues at coordinate 3,768 of JAEWHB010000080.1, read as the reverse complement.
CGTTCAATTTTCTTTCTTCAACGATGTAGGGAGTCATGCTTTCTACATAACTATCCACGTGAAGACTATTGATCCGTTGATGTCCTGTTGCGTATTTTTTAAATTCTTTTCCGTAATCCATATTTATTTTTTCTAATTAAAGTCAATCATTCAAAAATAATACAAATCTTGCTTTACTGACGAAATGTCAACTTTAATTTATTAATGTTCGTGGTCATGATCATGGTTGTGATGCTGCGCATTTTTCTCTTCCATCAGTTTCACAAACTCATCAAATGTAACCTTTTTCTCGTTCAGTTTAGCATTGTCTTTAAATGCCTGCATCATTTTGTCTGCAAAAACCTGGTCAGCCATACGCTGGAATTCCTGCTGGTTTTGAATAGATCCCTGAACGATTTTTTCCAAATCTTCTTCCGGCATATTGGCTTGTCCGTACATGGACAATTGTTCTTTGATGATTTTGCGCATTGCGTTTTCAACGTCTGCATACTCGACTTTCAAATCGTATTTTTCAGCGATTTTGGACTCAATTAACTGATAACGCAATCCACTTTCTTCTTTTTTCAACTGTTCGGCAGCTTCTTCTTCTGTTTCGATATTTTCATTTGAGAAAACCAACCAACGTGACAAAAATTCAGTTGGAAGATCAAATTTCGTTTCTTTGATTAATTCTTCCACCACTTCATTCATCATTTGTTTGTCCGTTTCACGAACATACATTTTCTCGGCTTCTTCCTTTATTTTCTGACGGAATTCTTTTTCGTCTTTCACAGCGCCTTCGCCATAAACTTTGTCAAACAAACTTTGATCAACCGGAGAAGCTTCCATCGCAGTGATTTCAAGGATTTCAAACTGAAGTTCGCCTTCGAATTCTTTTGCTTTTTCAGGTGTCCAGCTAAGGATTTGCTCAAGGTTTAACGCGTCTTCGCTGATTTCTTTTGATTTCAAAACCACCACATCACCGATTTTCTTCCCGATGAGTTTTTTTGGCTTTGCCAATTCATCCACAAAAAGATAGATTTCTTTCTCGCTTCCTTCCACTGCATTTTTATCGGCATCAAGCTCTTTCATCAGAACTTTCACGTTGGCTCCATCTTCCACTTTTTCAAGTGTTTTCATGGTTCCGAAACGCTTCGCAAAATTGTCAACATATTTCTGAACTTCTTCCTCGTTTACTTCGATTTTGTAAGTATCAGCTTTGATTTTACTCAAATCGGCATCAAATTCCGGAGCAAGTCCCAATTCGAATTCAAAATTCAAAGTATCTGCATCCCAATCCAGTGATTCATTCACTTTCGGAAGTGGATTTCCTAAAATAGAAATTTTTTCTTTTTGAATGTAATCATTGAGTCCCGTTTGTAAAAGTTGATTCACTTCGTCAAAAATGATGCTCTTTTCAAATTGCTTTTTTACAAAGCTCATAGGTACCTGACCTTTTCTGAAGCCTTTGATAGAAGCATTTTTGCGGTAATTGTTCAGCGCCTTTTCTACTTTTTCTTTATAATCGTCTTTTTCAATCGTAACGGAAAGTACAGAATTTAAGCTGTCTATACTGTTTTGGGTAATGTTCATTTTTTAAAAAATTTGGTCTGCAAAGGTAGGTATTTTAATAGAATTTATGAGTTTAGATTTGATAATTTCAATTTGAATTGGAATTGGTTGTATTATATTACGTAATTCCGGAAAATTAATTGACTGAAAACATGAATTAGGAATAAGCCTAGGTTTGTATCTTTGTGCAAAATCATAAAATATGAGTTTAGAAAATAAAATAATGGATCAGATGAAAGATGCGATGAAAAGCAAAAACCAGATTGCACTGGAAGCTTTACGCGCTATCAAATCTGAAATCCTTTTGCTTAAAACTTCAGGCGGAAATCTGGAAGTTTCAGAATCCCAGGAAATTGCAATGCTTCAAAAATTAATCAAACAAAGAAAAGAAGCAGCCGAACAATTCTCCGCAAACGGAAGAAGCGAATTGGCCGAAAAAGAAATAGCACAAGCAAATGTGATACAAGAATTTTTACCTCAGCAACTTTCTGCCGAAGAATTGGAATCCAAATTAAAGGAAATCATCTCTCAAACAGGCGCTTCCAGCCCTGCCGATATGGGAAAAGTAATGGGTATTGCATCTAGCCAACTAGCCGGAAAAGCAGAAGGAAAATTAATTGCTGAAACTGTAAAAAAGCTGTTAACCTCAAACTAATTGTTAAAATTTTTAACAATTTAAGTTTTTTTAACACAAGTTTAACCGCATGAAGAAATCTCTTTATTTATAAGGGTTTGAAGCTTTTTCAAGTTAAATTTCGGGATAGATTTTGACCAATTGTTTTTCAGATTAGCGTGCCGTTGTACTTTTGCCGGAGCAAATCTGAAAATAAATAAAAATGAAATCAGTATTTACGTTCATATTAGTTATTGGATTTATCACATTTAGTGGCGCAGGACTTTACAGTGGTGCTACTTGGTTATCAGGAACCGGAAAAGCTTCTTGGTATGGTGATAAGTTTCATGGAAAACCTACTGCAAGTGGTCAAAAGTACAATATGAATGAGCTCACAGCCGCTCATAAAACACTTCCTTTTGGAACTAAAGTAAAAATCACAAATCATAGAACAGGAAAATCTGTTGTGGTTGAAGTTAATGACAGAGGACCTTTTGTGAAAACCCGTCAGTTTGACTTAAGCAAAGCTGCGTTTGAAGAAATTGGAGACATAAACCGAGGTATTATGTCCATTGATTACGAAGTGGTTAATTAATATCTTAATATAAGATTTATCAAGAAAGCTCCCGATTCAGGGAGCTTTTTTTGTACCTTTCATTTTGAAATTATTTACCCTATGCCGGCGGACTCTATTTTTTACATTCTTTCAGCTATTTTTATAATTCTAACGCTTCTGCCCTTTATCAAATCACCACATTGGACGATTCGGGTATGGGATTTTCCGCGGTTTCAGATTTTCTGTATCGTTTTACTGATGCTGATATTCGCAGGAATTTTTGTTGAATTTAACTTTTGGTTGAAATGGGTGGTGCTCGCCCTACTCCTCGCGACCCTTGTCTTTTTGTTTTGGTTTATTTATCCTTATTCGTTTTTTTCAAAAAAAATGTTGATTGATGAAACCGAAAACAATCCGGAACACCAAATCAAACTTCTGACGGTCAATGTGTATCAGGAAAATAAAAATTATAAAAAAGCAATCGAACGTATTTCTGAAGTTTCTCCCGACATTGTTTTTCTATTGGAAACCAATGCCGAATGGAAAAAAGCCATGCAAGTTTTGAAAGAGGAATTTCCTTATTTCATTGAAGTTCCGAAGGAAAATACTTACGGACTTCTTTTTTATTCGAAGTTACCCATCCAGCATCAGGAAATTAATTACCTGATTGATGAAGAAATCCCTTCGATTGTTGCCGATTTAAAAATAAATGAAAAAACCATAAGACTTTTTGGCATCCATCCTACTCCACCCGTTCCACAAGAAAATTCCGAAAGCACAGAACGCGATGCGGAAATCCTCATAGTCGGAAAAAAAGCCAAAGCCTTTGAGGGACCATCAATCGTATTCGGAGATTTGAATGATGTTGCATGGAGCCATACCACCCGATTGTTTTTACGCATCAGCGAAATGCTCGATCCACGTATCGGACGTGGTATGTACAGCACTTTTCATGCAAAATATCCGCTTATGCGCTGGCCACTTGACCACTTTTTTGTGAGCAGTCACTTCCGTTTAATGGATTTAAAAGTCGAAAAAGGAATCGGCT
>JAEWHB010000062.1 GCA_023388015.1 Bacteroidota bacterium | reverse complement strand
CAGCAAAGACAATCTTTTCAAAAAATACGAAGTTTCACTGATTTGGGAAACCGATTAATTATCCTAACAACTCAAAATCCAACTGTTTGTTTCGCAAATCGGCTTTAGCAACACGAATCATCACTTTATCTCCCAACTGATACGTAATTCCCGATTTTCTTCCGACAATTGAATAGTTTTTTTCATCGAAATAAAAAGAATCTGACTCCATATTTCTTAAGCGAACCATTCCTTCACAACGTGTTTCGGGGATTTCAACAAAGATTCCGTATTCCTGAACGCCGGTAATGAATCCATAAAATTCTTCGCCGACAAATTGTTCCATGTATTTGACCTGCATGAATTTGATGGAATCTCTTTCTGCTTCCGTCGCCAACTTTTCACGCGCTGAACTATGGATACATTTTTCTTCAACAGGTGCGGCGGCCGGCGATTTTCCACCGTCTAAATAATGCTGCAACAAACGATGCGCCATCATATCGGGATAACGACGGATGGGCGACGTAAAATGCGAATAATATTGAAACGCAAGTCCATAATGTCCGACGTCATTTTCAGTTGAATATTTGGCTTTGGACATGGTACGAACCGCCAAAGTTTCAATCAGATTTTCTTCCGGTTTTCCTTTCACATCTGCCAATAATTGGTTCATAGAACGGGTTACAGACAATCGGTCGCGTAAATCTAATGTATAACCAAATTGTTTGATAAATAGTTTCAAATCCTGTAATTTCTCGGGATCGGGATCGTCGTGAACGCGGTAAACAAAGGTATTATTATTGGGTTTTTTGTTTTTATCGGTCGAAACAAATTCAGATACTTTCCGGTTGCAGAGCAACATGAATTCTTCAATCAAATGATTGGAATCTTTGCTGATCTTGAAATAAGTTCCCACCGGATTATCGTTTTCATCCAGTTCAAATTTCACTTCAACTTTGTCAAAAGTAATCGCTCCGGCTTTCATTCTGTCTTTTCGCAGAATTTTCGCCAATTTATCCAAAGTCAGAATTTCCTCTTTGAAATCTCCATCTGCTCCTTCTATGATTCCCTGTGCTTCTTCGTAAGTAAATCTGCGGTTGGAGTGAGTTGCAGTTCGTCCATACCATTCCTTTAAAACACGGGCTTTGTCGTCCATTTCAAAAACAGCAGAAAAAGTGTATTTGTCTTCATTGGGTCGAAGCGAACAAGCCACATTACTCAGATTTTCCGGCAACATAGGCACCACTCTGTCTACCAGATAAACCGAAGTTGCACGGTTATAAGCTTCCTGTTCCAACAAAGTTCCCGGACGGACATAATGCGTTACATCGGCAATATGAACCCCGATTTCCCAATTTCCGTTTTCCAGTTTCCTGATGGACAAAGCATCATCAAAATCCTTGGCATCTTTCGGGTCAATGGTGAAAGTTACCACATCGCGCATATCGCGGCGGTTTTGTCTGATTTCTTCTTCATCTATCGCAACATCCAATTCTTGGGCTTCGCGTTCGACTTCTTCGGGAAAATTGACCGGAAGATTATATTCCAGCAAAATCGCGTGCATTTCAACGCTAGTTTCATCGGGGCGACCCAGAACTTCCACAATTTCTCCAAAAGGATTATCGGTATCCAAAGGCCAGTCTTTCAGTTCCACAACCACTTTATCACCGGTTTCGGCATTGTTGAATTTATCTTTCGGAATGTAAAAATCCACGTGCAACGAACGGTTGTCCATTACCACAAACCCATATTTTCCGTTGGGATGCTTTTCAAAAATCCCGGTATAAAGGGTTTTGAATCTTTTTACGACATCGATAATTTCGCCTTCAGCTCTTCTACTTCCTTTATTTTTAGTCGGAAAAACATAAACCCTTACTACATCACCTTGCAGCGCATTTTTCTTCTTATTTTTTGAAATGTAAACGTCTTCCTCAAGACCGTCAATAGTGACATAAGCAGAACCGCTTTGGGTAATGTCAATGGTTCCCATCAGGTAATGTTGATCTGCATTTACTTTGAATTTTCCGCGGTTAGATTCCTTGATTTTTTTATCGGCAAGCAATGCCTGCAAATCTTTGATGAGAATTTCGCGGTCTATGATATTGGTTATTTTGAGTTCTGAAGCTATTTGTTTATAGTTCAGTTGTTTATTTGGATTTTTTAAAAGAACTTCAAGTATTTTCTGGTTGAATTTACCTGAAGTACTCCTTTTATTTTTTGAATTAAATTTTCTTTTTGACATCTACGTGAGATTATGTTTTAAATGTATAATTTGAAGAATCTCAACGAAAAGGACGTATGGGACCCTCAACAAAAATAAGTATAACTTAATTATATTTGCATTAATTAACTGCTAATTATGTCAAATACCTCTTACCAAACCTATTTAATCAATTTAGACAGAGCCACTGAACGTTTGGAAATGATGGAAAATGAATTTGGTCGAATTCAACTTCCTTTTACGCGTATTTCTGCAGTTGATGCAAAAAATTTAGACACAGAAAGTTTCCAAGTGAAAAACCGATATGACCGAGATCTGCTTCCCGGTGAAATTGGTTGTTTTCTAAGTCACGTCCAAACTCTAAAAACCTTTCTGGATTCTGACAAAGATTTTGCCGTTATCATCGAGGATGATGCAAAATTTGTGGATGATTTTGTTTCTGCCATTGAAAAAACTTTGAATGCTTATTCAGATTTGCCCGTCAAACATCAATGGGACGTCTTAAAATTAATAAACAACCGAAGACGAAATATTTTTGTACAATCGGTTGATGAAAAATATTTTATTGGTGCTTGTGGGAAAAGCATACCCATTACAACTCTTGCAGCGATTTGGACTAGAAAAGGAGCCGAAAAATTCTTAAGGAAAGTAAATTCAGAAAAACCCATCATTCAACGTCCCATTGATTGTGAATTGCAACATCCATGGGAATATAATTTGTTGATTTATAATTTATTACCTACTACAGTTGCTAGTCAAGATCTTCCAACTCAGATAGTTAAATCTGATAATATAGAACGCAAGGCTAAATTCTTACGTCAAATCCGATATGAATTAAACAGATTTTTTCCAAAAATTTTCTATTATACCAATCAACACGGATTTGGCAAATATTGGGAGAGTTTCGTTGCAAAAAAGACTGAAAAAGTAAAATAAATTAACAAGGAATTTTTCCTACACGTTTTTCGTGTCTGCCACCTTCAAATTCGGTATTCAGAAAGATTTCAATCATTTCCACCGCATATTCATACGCCACAAATCTTGCAGGAAGTGCAATCACATTGGCATTGTTATGCATTCGCGTTAACCGGGCAATGTCCGTATTCCAACAAAGAGCTGAACGAACGCCTTTGTGTTTATTGGCCGTCATATTCACACCTTGTCCACTTCCGCAAAGAAGAATTCCGAAATCTGCTTGTCCTGTTTCCACAGCTTCTGCAGTCGGATGAGCGAAATCAGGGAAATCAACAGAGTCTGTTGAAAACGTTCCAAAATCCTGAACTTCAATTCCTTTATCTGTTAAATACTTCACTAATTTCTCCTTATAAACAAATCCTGCGTGGTCTGCTCCGATGGCTATTTTCATTTTATTATTTATTCTATAATTAGCTAATTATTAAGTAATTACAAAATAAATAATCAATGTAACCACTTCGTTTTCATCTAAAATTTTAAAAATCATTTCTAATATTATAATTTTTAAATTTTCTCCTCATTTCATATAATTAACAATGAAATTTTCTTAAATTCTTTAACTTATTATAAATCAATGTTTAGGTAATGTAAAATAAATGTTAATAAACTACCCATTACTTTTCATTGATTTTTGACTTTTAGGCTTGCTTTTTAATTTTCAGTTTTTGCTTATAAATATTTCGATTCAAGTCAAGCAAAAGTTTTGATTTTGGCATACTTATTTTGAACATACTTATTGATAGTTTCACACCATCAACTTATCCGAAATTTAGGGTTTCAACAATCAACAAATTTTGTTGATAACCTCCTAAATCATTCATTCCAAAACAAAATTACAAATTAATAATTGTTAATCTTCTCTCCATAAAATAATTCCAACTTTAGTTATTCACATATTAACAGTGCATACATATACATAGGCTTTTCTTTTTATAAATTTTAAAATAATATAATGATGTATATATAAATGTGGACAACTAAAATCGCTTTGGAATAAGATTTCTCCTATTTTTGCTCTCAACAAATTTAATTCCAAATGAAGACCATAGACGATTTTAATTTCTCAGGCAAAAAAGCATTAATCCGTGTAGATTTCAACGTTCCACAGGACGAAAACTTCAAAGTAACCGACGATACCAGGATTCAGGCAGCCAAACCGACCATTGAAAAAATTTTAAAGGAGGGCGGATCTGCTATTTTGATGACGCATTTGGGACGTCCCAAAAACGGATTTGAAGATAAATTTTCTTTGAAACACATTGCAGCAAAAGTTTCAGAAGTTTTGGGTGTGAAAGTTATTGCTGCCGAAGATGTAATCGGGGAAGATGCACAGAAAAAAGCAGCTGATCTGAATCCGGGCGAAGTTCTTTTGCTGGAAAATGTACGTTTTCATCCGGAGGAAGAAAAAGGCGACAAAGATTTTGCAGAAAAACTTTCCAAATTGGGAGATATTTATGTGAATGACGCTTTTGGAACCGCACACAGAGCACACGCTTCTACGGCAATTATTGCTCAGTTTTTTCCAAATACCAAATGTTTCGGCTATCTGATGAAACAGGAATTGGAAGCTATAGACAAAGTTTTGAAAACAGGAGATGGTCCCGTTACGGCGATTTTGGGCGGCGCAAAAGTTTCTTCAAAAATCACAATTATTGACAATATTCTGCCGGTAATAGATAATCTTCTTGTCGGTGGCGGAATGACTTATACTTTCATCAAAGCACAAGGCGGAGACATAGGAAAATCTTTGGTAGAAGAAGATAAACTGGATTTAGCAATGGAGATCATAAAAGCTTGTGACGACCACGATGTGAATATTTATTTGCCGCTGGACAATGTAATTGCCGATGATTTCAGCAACGAAGCTAACCGAAAAGTTGTTTTCGTAAATGAAATTCCCGACGGATGGATGGGGATGGACACAGGACCGGAAACCAACAAGGAATTTGCAGAAGTCATTCAAAGTTCTAAAACCATTTTGTGGAATGGACCTTTAGGTGTATTTGAGATGGAAAATTTTGCAAAAGGAACTATTTCGCTCGGCGAAGCCATCGCTGAAGCCACTAAAAAAGGCGCATTTTCGCTCGTTGGCGGCGGTGATTCCGTTGCTTTTGTGAAACAATACAAATATGACGACAAAGTCAGCTATGTTTCAACCGGAGGCGGTGCAATGCTGGAAAGTCTGGAAGGAAAAGAACTTCCGGGAGTTGCTGCGGTGATGAATTAAAAAACTAAATTAAATAATGAAACCGTTTTGGAATTTTCTGAAACGGTTTTTTTATTTTCCGATGAAAGATTCAACTAAATTAAAAATTTCTTTCTGACTGATTTCCAAAACATTATTAACGATTATTTTGTCAAATTCAGGTGCTAAAACCAATTCTTTTTCGGCTTTGTCAATCCGCATTTGGAGTTTTTCTTCGCTTTCGGTATTACGGTTGCGAAGACGGTTTTCCAATTCTTCCACCGAAGGTGGCATAATGAAAATCGAAAGCGAATTTTCAGGATAAATTTTCTTCAGATTAATTCCGCCAATGACATCGATGTCAAAAATGACCGATTTTCCTTTGTCCCAAATACGTTGGATTTCGGTCTTTAAAGTCCCGTAATAACTTCCGGAGTAAACCTCTTCAAATTCTGCAAATTCCTGATTATCAATTTTTTGTTTGAATTCTTCAGTAGAAATAAAATAATAATCTTCGCCGTGAACTTCATTGGGACGCGGATTTCTGGTTGCACAAGAAACAGAAAATTCGATGGAATCAAGATTTTCCAATAAATGTTTGACCAAAGTGGTTTTTCCTGCGCCTGAAGGAGCCGAAACGATGATGAGTTTGCCTGAATTCATCCCGCAAAAATCGTGAATTATTATGTTGAATCCAATTAAATTAAAAAACCTCCAAGGTTATCTTCAACACGAAAATAAACCTTGGAGGTTGAAATTATACTTTTTACAAAATATTTAAAACCTGTTCTTTGACTTTTTCGAGTTCGTCTTTCATTTGAACCACGATTTTTTGCATTTCGGAATGATTGGATTTAGAACCCAAAGTATTGATTTCGCGACCGATTTCCTGACAGATAAATCCTAATTTTTTACCTTCGGACTCTTTGGAGTTCAGGTTTTCAAGGAAATATTCACAATGGTTTTTCAAACGGACTTTCTCTTCTGTAATATCCAGTTTTTCAAGATAATAAATCAATTCCTGTTCGAAACGGTTTTGGTCATATTCAGAACTTAATTCTTCCAGATTTTTTGTGAAACGGTCTTTCAAAGTTTGAATTCTTTCTTTTTCAAAAGGTTCAACTTGAACGAGTAATTCTTTAATTTTTTCGATTCGTTGGATAAAATCCTGTTCCAGCACTTTACCTTCTGCCAAACGGAATTGGTTTAAATTTTCAATGGCTTCATTCAAAAGCTTAACAAAAATATTCCACTCGTCGTCGTCGAGTTCTTTGCAGGTAAAAGCCATCACATCTGGCAATCGCATCACGATGGCAAGAAGTTCAGGATCAGTAGCTTCGGGAACGATTACTTTGAATTCGTTGATATAAGATTTGATGATTTCCGGGTTGATTTGCTGGGCTTTGTTGTCAGCTGTGGCTTCCGTATTCACAGAAAAATCAACTTTTCCACGTTGAAGTTTTTCAGAAAGAATTTTACGGATTTCCAATTCTTTTTCCTTGTACAAATAGGGAAGTCGGGTGTTCAGGTCTAAAGATTTGCTGTTCAGGGAACGGATTTCAATCGTGATTTTCTTGTCAGAACATTCAGCGACGGCCTTACCGTATCCGGTCATGGATTGAATCATAAATAAATTTGATTTGGCGTCAAATGTAATGAAAATCGCAATAATGCCTGAAATTATTCTTTTCGATATAAGAATTTGAATGTCCATTTTGTGTCATAATCTTAAAATGTTTAGCCTGGTCAAGGTTATTTTCAGAAAGAATGATTAACCTTGACCAGGCTTTATCCGTTTAAAATCATCTTGTTTATTCGAGTATGATTAATTCCGGACATTCATATATAAAAATTCTAAAATAGAACCACACTATTTTACTTTTTGGTATATTTTTACAATAGCGAAGTGGTTAATTATAATTTTATTCAGAAGATAATTACTTAAATATAACCAAATTTATCCACATATTTATTCAGATCCTGTTCGGTTTTGGAAAGCAGTTTTTCAAGTAAAACGATTTTGTCTTCGTAGAGTTTTTTGATGGTTTCGTCCATAGAGTGAACAACAACACTATCAATATTGCTTTCTTTAATATTATTGAAAGAATGAAAGTATTTTTGCGTGTCAAACGACTGAATATCTTCAACTTTAACGCCCATAATTTTCGCAATGTCCTGTAGTTTTTCATAAGAAACTTTTGTGTTTCCGTTTTCAATTTTGCTGTAAGCGGCTTGTGAAATTCCTAATTTGTCTGCCATATATTCCTGTGTCAGATTTTTCAATTCGCGTATATTCCGGATTTTGCTTTCGATTTTTTCCATAAGATTAAATTATAACTGTTAATTATACAATATAACCACAAATGTAATATTTATAACTTAAATAAGTGTTAAAATTGCGGAAAACTTTAATGGAAAACTTTTTTAAATTCTTAGTTCGTCAACTAGATGCGTTAGTATATGGATTTGTAGGGCCATTAACAGTACTTCTCATTGTTCCCAAGTATTTATTAGGGAAAGAAAAGGACTGGGGTATAATATTACCAATTTATGAACCAATAAAATATATTGGAATTTTTTTAATGAATTTTGGAGGTATTTTGGCTATTTGGTGTACGCTTATTATGTTTCTTACTAAAAATGCGCCCAGCATTTTTTCAAAGCCACAAAGAATCGTACAAATCGGCCCTTACAAAGTAGTCAGACATCCTATGATGTGGGCATTATTTTTCGTTTTAACGGGTGAAGTTTTTGCAGAAAGTTCCCTGTTTGTTTTGATATGGTTAGTCATATTTGTTAGATTCTCTGTCATTTACATAAAACAGAATGAAGAACCATTGCTTGTTTCTGTTTTTGGAGAAGAATACATTGGTTATTGCAAAAAAGTTCCAAGATGGTTTCCTAAATTCTATTAATGAAGTGAAAATTAACTTTATATTATTTGAATAACTAATTATTGTATTTCTTAATGAACTTATTGTCCGCCTTTCCAAGCTCCATTCAGCCTCATCTGATCCAACTATTGAAATATATTTTCAAAATCAGTATCTTTACATAGTGAAAAAAGAAATTACCATACAGGATTTTTCGCCCGTTTTGTTTTGGGATGTGGACATAGAGAAAGTGGATTTGCAGAAGCATAAAAAGCATATCATCCACAAAGTATTGGAATATGGAATGTGGGAAGACTGGGAATTAATAAAAGAGCTTTATGGAATGGAAGCAATCAAAGAAACAGCTCTTAGCGTCAGAACTTTGGATGCGGTAACGCTTGCTTTTGTTTCCAACCTTTTTCAGATTGATAAAACCGAATTCAGATGCTACAAACACGCACAGTTGCACCCGAACTTATGGAACTCCTGAAGTTTGTGATGCAGTCAGAAGTTTTTGAAGATTTTTTATTGGTCGGGGGAACGTCTCTCTCGCTTCAAATCGGGCATAGGAATTCGGTTGACTTGGATTTTTTCGGAAATGTTGAAATTGATACAGAATTATTCAGAAGTGAACTTTCTACTTATGGAGCATTCAAGATATTGAAGCAAAGCAAAAATATCTTAATTACCAATATCAATGGTGTCAAAACGGATTTTGTAAATTACAGATATCCTTTAATTGCTGATTATAAAGAGATTGACGGAGTCCGTCTAATTTCAAAACAGGATATTGCGGCAATGAAATTAAATGCAGTTTCGGGTCGTGGAAGCAAAAAGGATTTTATTGATCTGTATTTTTTATTGAAGGAATTTTCATTGTCTGAAATGATTGAATTTTATCTTCAAAAATATGATGATGGTTCAAAGTTTTTGGTAGCAAAAAGCTTAGCCTACTTTATTGATGCAGAAAATAATGAAACGCCGGAAATGTTTACAGAATTCAACTGGGACGAATGTAAAAACACGATTTTACAAGAAGTGAATAAATTATAATTTAGTTCCATTTTTCCAAACGCCATTGGGTTTCAATTGTCCTTGATAATAAATAATATCCCGGAAATCATCGGTCGGAAAAGAAATAAAATCCGCTAATTTTCCAGTTTCTAAAATTCCTCTATCAGTAAAACCTAAAGCTTTGGCGGCACGAAAAGTAATTCCACAAAGAACTTCCGCCATCGATAATTTTTCAAAAGTTGCCAAAATGGAAGCTTGGGTCAATAAATCACCCATTGGTGCTGAGCCGGGATTCCAGTCAGATGCGATGGATAAACACGCGCCAGCATCCAGTAGTTTTCTTGCGGGCGTATATTGCATTCCTAAACCAATTGAAGCACCCGGCAAAGCTGTTGCCACCACATCACTTTCAGCAAGAGCTTTGATTTCGTTTTCGCGTGAAAACTCCAAATGATCAGTACTTAGCGCATTAAATTCTACCGCAAGCAAACTTCCGCCCGGCGTAAATTGATCGGCGTGAATGGTGATTTCAAATCCGTTTTCTTTGGCTTTTTGCAGATAAATTCTGCTTTCTTCTACCGAAAAGGCAGATTGTTCAGTAAAAATATCAATACGTTTTGATAGATTTTCTTCTTTCAGAATGGGAAAAACTTCATTTACCAAAACTTCTAAATATTCGGCATTGGAACCTTCAAAATCGCGGGGTTTCATGTGCGCACCCAAAAAAGTTGGAACAATTTCCGCTTTGGAATTCTTTTTAACCTGATTAATCGCGCGGAGCATTTTTAATTCATCTTCGATGCTTAATCCATATCCGCTTTTGATTTCGATGGTCGTAATTCCGTTTTCAAGTAATTTCTGAGCGTTTTCAAAGGTGGATTTATAGAGATTTCCTTGCGATTCTTTACGGGTATTGGTCACGGTGCTCCAAATTCCGCCGCCGCTTTCGGCAATTTCCAAATAGGTTTTTCCATTCAGTCGCATTGCAAAATCACGTGAGCGTTTTCCGCCGAAACAGATGTGCGTATGACTGTCCACCAATCCGGGAAGTAGTACATTTTTTCCTTCAATTTCGTCCAATTGTGCATTGGGAAATTCCTTTTTCAAATCCTCATAATTCCCTGTTTGAAGAATCTTTCCGTTTTCGGTCAGGATTCCGGCGTTTGGGATAATTTCAAGTTGTTCGTCTTTGACAGCGCCTTTGAGGGGAATTCCGGCAAGTGTAATGATTTGTGAAAAAGGACCAGTAAGTTTCATCTTTGGAATTAAAATTAATTGGGTTTAAAGTTAAGCCTTTTGGGAAAAAGAAAAAGCCCTGAAACTTCAGGGCTTTAGAGAAATTATGATCAAAAATTATTGATTTTTGTCGGCAGTTACATCAACTTGTAACATTACATCGTCTTTGATGATAGAATCACCACCCCCTTTGTAAACGATTCCAAAGTCTTGACGGTTGATTTTAAATTCTTCAGATTTGATAGTTACTTTGTCACCTTCTTCGCTCACATTTGCTTTGAAAGTGATATTTTTTGGCGTATCTCTGAAGTTTAGATTTCCAGAAATTTCTGTGTTGTAATCTCCTTCTGTCAAAGCATTTACCGCAGTAATTTCAAAAGTTGCTTCGGGGAATTTTTCCACGTGCAAGAAATCTTCAGATTTCAAATGACCATCCAATTTGGCTTTTGTATCAGGATCGTCATTCAGGTCAGCGCTTTCAAAACTTGTCTGATCTACTACGAATTTTCCAGCTTCAAGAACGCCACCTTTTACAGTCACCTCTCCTGATTTCAATTTAACGGCACCATAGTGTCCTTCTTCTGGTTTTGAAGTGTCCTGAAAGATTTTTCCTGCTTTCCATGAAACTGAACTTATCGCAGTGTTTACCGAGTAAGATGTTGATTCGGCAGAAGCAGTTGCTGCATCCTGAGCTTCAGTAGCTTCTACAGTGTCTTTATTTCCTCCACAAGAAACAAAGAATACCATTCCCATAAGTGATAATCCTAAAAATACTTTTTTCATCTTTTTTAAAATTTTAGGCAAACATAATGCAAAAACTTTGCCCAAAGAATTGATTTATGATAAGGAATTAATATTTTCAGAGAATTCTTGGTAATATTGTACAGATTTAATTCAATGCTAAGCATAAACACAGTTAGTTTCGGGTTTTCTTCTGACAAATTGACGGTTCAAAATCTGAATTTTAATGTTGAGAAAGGAGAATTTGTTTCCGTTTTGGGCGAAAGCGGAAGCGGAAAATCAACTTTGCTCAAATTAATTTACGGACTGGAAGATTTAGATTCGGGCGAAATCATTTTTGAAAACGAAAGAGTCACCGGACCTAAATTTAATCTGATTCCCGGACATCCCGATATGAAGCTTGTGCCACAGGAATTTGATTTGCTCGATTATGTAACCGTAGCTGAAAATGTGGGAAAATACCTGAGTAATTTCAATCTGCCCGTCAAAAATGAAACCATTGAACAGGCGCTGAATGTTGTAGGATTGTCGAATTATAAAGATGAATTCCCTACAAAACTCAGCGGTGGACAAAGACAAAGGGTTTCGATTGCACGCGCCATTGCCGCAAGACCGAAACTTCTTTTGTTAGACGAACCTTATTCTCACCTCGATCAGCCGTTGAAATTTGAAATCAGAAAAAGCATTTATAATTGGGCAAAAAAATCGGGTTGCACGGTCATTTTAACTACGCACGATATTCAGGATGCGCTGGCTTATTCCGACCAGATAATTATTTTAAAAGAAGGAAAAATCATCCAGAAAGACAGTCCCGAAATGCTTAGAAATCGTCCTGTAAATGAATATGTGGCAAGTTTGCTTGGCGAATATTCAATCCTGAATGCCGATGAAATGAACAAATTATTTCAGATTGAAATTCTTTCCGGAACAAAAGCAATTATTTATCCGGAGGAGGTTTTAGAATCAGAGGAAGGAACTGAATTTCAGGTTGTTGACATTCGGTATCAGGGTCGGGATTATCTGATTGAAGCGGCAAACGGAGAAGTTCGTTTGAAGTTTTATTCCAATTCTGAACCGATAAAAGAGCAAGTTAAACTCCTAGTTGATAATTGGAGATTTATTTGATAAAAATTCTCCCTGAATTAAAAGGTTTGAAGAAGCCTGATTACATTTTCAAATAAAAATCCTTCGTCAAAGAAATATATTCGGGTGTATAAATATTTCTGGAAATTTCAATTATTAATTCTTGAGTCGAAATTTTTGATTCTTTCGCTGAAAATAGAAGCAAAGAACGCTTAAAATACGAGGTTTCATTGCCTTTTACGTTGGTGATTTTTTCCGGAAACAAACCTTTCTGAACCGCCAGTTCTACGAAATAATCTTTGGATTCAAAAGGGATGATGACCGCCAATTTTCCATTGTTTGATAAAAGTTCCGCAGAATGGGAAATCAGTTCGGGAAAGCTAAGTTCAGCTTGTTGTCTTGCGGTATTTCTTGAAGAACTTTCCTTGTGGGTCAATTCAAAAAATGGCGGATTGCTAACGATTAAATCAAATTTTTCCTTCGAACTAAAATGTTGAAGCGAAGTATGCTCGCTAGCAATTCGGGTATGAAAGGGACTTTCTTCGAAATTAAAACTTGCTTCTTCAAATGAATCCTTATCAATTTCGATGGCGGTAATTTGAGCATTTGGAAAGCGTTGTGCCAACATCAGACTGATTAATCCTGTGCCGGTTCCGATGTCCAGAATATTCTCAGGATTTTCAGCTTCCGCCCAGGAACCAAGCAAAACGCCGTCGGTTCCGATTTTCATTGCTGACTTTTCTTGTTTGACAGAAAATTCCTTGAATCTAAAAACTGCTTTTGACATAAGGAATCTTGATGATAAATTCGGTCCCGCGATTTTCTTCGCTCTGGTAGCGGATTTCGCCGTTATAATCTTCTATGATTTTTTTAACCATGGCAAGCCCAAGTCCCATGCCACCAGT
>JAEWHB010000152.1 GCA_023388015.1 Bacteroidota bacterium | reverse complement strand
CCGAAAGTGCCAACCAGAAATATATCAATCTGGAGCTGGATTATACTTACAATGATGAAAATGATCCGAACCGATTCTATTATCGTTCCGACCATTATAATTTCGCCAAAAATAATATTCCGATTATTTTTTATTTCAATGGCGTTCATCCCGATTATCATAAACCCACCGATACGCCCGACAAAATCAATTATGATCTGCTTGCCAAACGCACAAGATTGGTTTTTGCAACCGCCTGGGAATTGGCCAATGCCGAAAACCGACCGGTAGTGGACAAGAAAAAATAACGGACAATTTAGTTTTCGGGGATTATTCCCAAATCTTTCGGAATGTTTATCTTTACAAGAAATCAATCTGATTCCGAATTAAAAGTTGAAATCATGGCAAAACTCATCAAAATACATCCGCAAAACCCTCACGAAAGAGCAATCGAACAAATCGTTGAAGTCCTGAAAAATGGCGGACTGGTAATTTATCCATCCGATACGGTTTACGGTTTGGGATGTGATATTACAAATGCAAAAGCGATGGATAAACTCTGCCGGCTGAAAGGTATAAAGCCTGAAAAAGCACAGTTTTCATTTGTCTGTAATGATTTGAGCCATTTGGCATATTACACCAAACCGATTTCGAATTCGCATTTCAAATTATTAAAACGTGCTCTCCCCGGCCCTTTTACCTTTGTGCTGGAAGCTTCCAATAATTTACCCAATACGTACAAAAACCGAAAAACAGTAGGAATCAGAGTGCCTAATCATTTGGTTCCGCAGATGATTGTGGAAAAACTTGGAAATCCCATTGCCTCAACTTCCATCAAGGACGAGGATGAAATCATCGAATACACCACTGACCCGGAACTAATTGCAGAGAAATTTGACAAATTGGTGGACTTGGTTGTGGACAGCGGAATGGGCGACAATGTGGCTTCTTCTGTGATTGATCTTTCAGGACCGGAAGTTGTGATCATCCGGGAAGGGAAAGGCGATATCAATGAGTTTTTGTGATTATTTATAAACTAATTTCTCAGGCAAACTCAATTGAAGTTCACTTTCATTAATTCTTACCAAATCAGCCGTTTTCCCCTTCCTGCCATATGGATAAAATATCATTTTTTTGATGAGATAATTTTTTGATGAATCAAGTTCATTCATCAGTATTTCTTCAAATTCACTGATATGCCCAAAAAAGCCTAGCTGAGTTTTTTCAGATTCTTCAAGAAAAATTCTGAACAATATTTCCGGTCTTTTGGCTTTTTCTGAACGATATTTTCCCAAAACAAATTCCTTCTCACTTATTTTTTCAATTCTGTAATCAGCCGTATTCAGTTCTTTATTTTTAAATCTATATTTATCACTGTATAAATATTTAAAATATACCTGATCATTGGCTCCGGTTGTATAACTAAAAAAATGAACTTCCTGCTTTATGTCGTCATGCAATTCAGCTAAAGAATTATGGCAAAACAAAAGACGATAATGATTATCACTCGAATTGAAAAAGTGCTTGATCCGTATGAATAAGATTATTGGCTCCTTTCAATTCAGTTGTAACAAGTTGATCAAATTGATAAGTTTGTGAAAAGGAATAAATTCCCCACATGATAGAAACAAATGATAAAACTATTTTCATTGCAAATCGGTTTGAGTTCTAAAAGTAAAGAATTGTAATTATTTTAGCAACATGAAAATTTTATTATCCCCTGCAAAGCTAATGACACTGGAAACCGAAGGAAGTTGGAATAAAAATACAACGCCTAAATTTCTGTCTCAATCCGAAACGGTTATGGAAAATTTAAAAACGCTTAAATCCAAGGATTTGGAAAAACTGATGTCGATTTCAAAAGATTTGGCCGAAATGAATTTGGAAAGGTACCAAAACTGGAAAACCAAACCTTCCAAAAAGAACAGTGTTCAAGCCGCACTTGCTTTTAAAGGCGAAGTTTATCGGGGTTTGGATGCCGAAACTTTATCGGAAAACGCTCAAAATTACCTGAACAATAATCTTTTCATACTATCCGGACTGTATGGAATCCTTAAACCCAGTGACAAAATTATGCTTTACAGGTTGGAAATGGGAAGTAAACTGGATGTAAACGGTTCAAAAAATCTTTACGGATTTTGGAAAGAAACCCTCACGGACTTTGTAAATTCTAAATTAAAGAAAAACGAAATCTTATTGAATCTTGCCAGCGTTGAATATTCCAAAGTATTGGACGACAAAAAATTAAAATCACCTAAAATCGATGTAGAATTTTTGGATTTTAAAAACGGACAACTCAAACCGATTATGGTCTTTTTTAAACAAGCAAGAGGTATGATGGCTCGCTATTGTGCTGAAAATGAAGTTTCAACTTTGGACGAAGTGAAATTATTCAATGAGAATAATTATGCTTTTGACGAGAAACTATCAACGGAAACCAAATTGGTTTTTACCCGATAAATTTATCTCAAAAAATCCATCACTTCATAAAAACCCTGACGTTCGGCCTGCTGAAGAGCGGTCATTCCCTGATTGTCTTTGATGTTTTTATCGGCTCCGTGCTGAAGAAGTAATTGCACCAATCCAACTTTGTTGAACATTGCAGCAAAAGAAAGCGCAGTTCCGCCCATTGCATTTTGAATATTAGGATCTGCACCGGCTTCCAGCAATTTTTTCACAATTCCTTCGTGTCCTTTGAAACAAACCCCCATCAGCGCTGTATTGCCCGAACCATCCTTTTCATTCACATCCGGATTCAAAGTCAGCAGATATTCTGTCAGATCTTCATAACCATAATAAGTCGCAAGCAACAAAGGCGATGAACCGCGAGGATCTTTGGCATTTAGCAATGATTTGTCCTTTTTCAGAATTTCCTTTACTGCATTTATATCTTCGCTTCTGATGGCGTAAAAAAGTTTTTCAGACATGATGTAATAGGTTTTAAAAATTAAATCTACAAAATTTCTTTAAAAATAGAGAGCAATTCTTCGGCATTCAACAATCCGTTATATTTAAAAATTATTTCCAAATCAGAATTCAATATAACCCAAGCCGGATACGTCTGATTTCCCTCCAATAATGTTTCTGTAAATTCGTGCATTTTATTTTTCCTAGGTTTAAATTCAATCCCTTTGAATTTGAAAGTTTCGGTGGATTCTGCATCAAATTCAAGGTAATAAATCGAATGGTTTAGAATTTCGTTTAATTCTTTATTCTTCTGAATTTTTCTATCCTGAATTTTACATATTCCACACCAATCTGTTGAGAATTTAATGACCAGATTTTTAGGATATTGAATCAGTTTATCTTCTAATTCACTTAAAGAATGAATTTCTTGGGCATTTGAAACACAAACACCTAAAAATAATATGGTGATAATTAAAATTCTTTTCAAAAATTATTTCATTTATTGTTTTAAAATAGATGATATCGCAAACCTAAAAACCCTCTAATTCCTTGCAATGAAGCATAATTATAGGATGTATCAAAAGTATATCCGTATGGATTGTTTATAGGATCTTCTACATTTTGATCAAAAGGGTCAAACGCACGCATCAGCGGATCTTGATTTGGTATGAAATCAAATAAATTTTTCACGCCTCCGTAAATTTCGATTCCATTGTTGAATTTCTTGGTCAATTGGATATTTGCAATGCAAAACCATGGCGAATATTCCGGTCGGTAATCATTTGGTAAAATAGGCAAACGCATAGAGCCATTCCAGTTTCCGGTAAAATCAATGATGAAATTCTGAGGCAAGGTATAACTTAGAACAAAGGTTCCCGACCATTTCGGAGCAAACCATTCTTCTTGCCTCACTTCTACTCCATTTACGTCTTTTTCTTTTCGGAAAACTTCCATATACGATACGCCGGCTGAAATTTTCAGCGGAAAGTCAAATGTAAGATTAGTATTGAAGGAGATGCCTTGCGATACTGCGTGTCCTTCTAAATTTTTGTACACAATTTGGTTGGGATTTACATCGTAATCACCTAGAATTTTATTGGTGAAATACGAATAAAAACCAGTGAGGTCAAAGTCAATATTCATAAAATCTGTGGTAAATCGGGTTACGTAGTTTAAATTTCCATTGTAAGATTTTTCAGGATTTAATTCTTCCATAATCACAACTTCTCTCGCACCGGTCAAAGCCGCGTGGTCTTCTGTAAATAAATTCACCACGCGAAAACCGGTGCCGAAACTTCCGCGAAGCGTATGTTTTTTGTTGAACGAACTAAATTTATAAGCAATTCTCGGCGAATGGATATTGCCGTGGTTGTCATCATAATCATATCGGTATCCTAATAATAAAGTATGTTGCGGGTTGAATTTAATTTCGTTTTGAACAAAAATTCCCGGCAAAGTGGTGTTGGAAGGCTCGTTTTGCACACCGTCAGCGGACAAAGTTGCCGGTGTATTGTCATCGTATTCCGTGTGTCGCAAACTTACACCTATCAATAAATTATGTTTCCCAATAGATTTATCCCAATACGCTTGTCCAAAAAACACTTCTTGATTGGCCATAAACGGCGTGTTTCCATACCATGAATTTTGATCGTGGTAATTATAGGAAAATTGCATGTAAATGTTCTCTTTTGTGGGAAGTTGATACATTCCGATTGCCTCGAGTCTGGAAGTAAAAATCGTTTCGCCGTAAATTTCATCGCTACCTCTGTGTTTGCGTTTGTCCCATTGCATTTCTCCGCCCCAGCGGTCTTCATACACATATCGGAGCCCAATACTCGCCAGTCGATTCTCTCTTCGTTCAAAATTCCATTTATTGAAAACTGAAATCCGGTCTTGCAAAGTCAGATCGGTAAAATTATCTTGGTTGTTATCCCTTTTGTCGTCGTATTTGAAATAATTCGCTCCCAACAAAGCATTTGCTTTCCCGATTTTGAATTTAGTCGAAACATCTGCACTGTATTCCAACCAAGTTGTGGTAAAAAAATCTGCTGAAAACTTGGAGGCTTTGGAGGTATCTTTTGTTATAACATTGATGATTCCACCCATCGCTTCCGAACCGTACAATGACGAAGCGGGGCCTTTCACTACTTCGATTCTTTCCACCATACTATTGGGAATTCCACTTAAACCATAAACACTGGAAAGGGCGCTTACAATGGGCATTCCATCGATCAAAATCATTGTATAAGGACCTTCCATCCCATTGATGTGAATATCACCGGTATTGCAAACATTGCAATTTAACTGCGGCCTTACGCCGTTTACCATTCCTACGGATTCAAATAAACTAGGTGTTGGATTTTTTTTGAACAATTCTGCTGTTACTACTTCCACCGGAATCGGACTGTCCAAACGTTTTACTTCTTTCATAGTTCCTGTCATTACCACGCCTTCTAACTCACTCACATCTTCGTGAATGTTCAAACTGTCTATTTGCGCAACTAAATTTGTAGAAATGATCAAAACAATCACCCATAAATTCTTCTTCATAAAATAATATTTCACGATGCAAATATATAAAGTTAGACCAGTCTAACAAATTTAATTAATAAATCATTTCAATGGATTTATGGGGATATTTTAGTATTTCGCCAGCAGAATTTTCAAGAATTAATTGTCCGTTTTCGTCCACGCCTTTTATGGTTGCTTCGAATTTCTCCTCCTTTATCATGAACTCAGAAGTTTGATTTAATCGAAATAAATTTTGATTATAAGTGGAAAATATATTTTCCCATTCTTTGTTTTCAATTTGCTCATAAGAACTTACCAATTCTGTCAGTAAATCTGACAAAATTTCCTCTAAATCAAATTCTTTACCCGTTTGAGTGGCAAGCGAACCGGCTTTTGGAAGCAATTTAAAATCGGTTTGATTCACATTTACTCCGATTCCTGAAATTATATTTAACTCATTTTCAGACTTATGCGTTTCAATTAAGATACCGCAAACTTTTTTATTGCGGAGGATGATATCATTGGGCCATTTGACATAGACTTCATCTGAGTATCTTTTTAAATACTTAGACACAGTATTGCAAAGCCATTGGTTAAAGTAAATTAGTTCATTATAATTTAATGCGCTCTTAATCAACATACTAACTGCAATGTTTTTTCCAGAATCTGAAGTCCATTGATTACCTGAATAGCCTTTTCCGGCAGTTTGCTCAAAGGTTGAAACTATCGTCCATGATTTGGCATTTTTTTTGGACAATTCAAGCAGCTTTGAATTAGTGCTTGGAAGCGAGTCGAAATGAAAAATCTCCATCGGTTTTTCCGAAATTAATTTAGCAGCTAAAGTTATTTAAAATCTTATCACCATAGTGGATAATTCACTAATTTTGCAAATTATAAAAGTTTGAATGAGTAAAAAAGTAGATTCTAAGACATTAATTGATACCATAGTTGATTCCATCCTTGACTTGAAAGCTGAAGATGTTGTATTGTTGGACCTGAGAGAAATTGAAAACGCATTTTGCGAATATTTCATCATTTGTTCGGGAAATTCCAATACACACGTTTCATCCATTGCAGCAGCGATAGAGAAGAGAGTCAGAAAAGAAACAAAGGAAAAACCTTGGCATGTGGAAGGTACGGAAAACGCGCAATGGATATTGATAGATTATACCAACATCATCGTCCATGTTTTCCAGAAACAAGACCGCGAATATTATGACATAGAGAGTTTGTGGGGCGATGCCAAAGAAATAGCGATAACCATTTAAAAATTAAGACTTGAACAATAAAGATAATAATCAGAAAAAACCAAATAACAATGTTTTTAACCCGATGTGGATTTATGCCATAGTGGGGTTTTTATTAATTGGGTTCTGGTTCTTTTCAAGCAGCATGGGAACAGATTCCAAGCGCCTGGACAGAGGAACCTTTTTTGAATACCTGAATGATGGGTATGTAAAAACGGTTCGGTTGAACCTAGAAGAAAACAAAGTAGATGTTTACCTGACCGATGAAGCTTTGAAACTTGATGAATTCAAAGGTTTCAAAGATAACTCCAATATGTCGGCATTTGCACAGGCTTCGCCACAGTATTCTTTTATTGTAGCGGATAACGCTAATTTCGAAACCGAAATTGAAAGTGCGATTCAGGAAAATAATTTAAAAACGAATTATACCAATATCCCACCAGACAAATTCAGCAGTATTTTCTGGAACATCATCATTTGGGTGTTGATTTTTGTAGCCATTTGGTATTTTATGTTCAGAAGATTGGGCGCTGCGGGCGGTGGTCCGGGTGGGCAGATTTTCAACATAGGGAAATCCCGTGCGAAACTTTTTGACGAAAACGACAAAGTCCGGGTGACCTTTAAAGATGTAGCCGGACTGGAAGGAGCAAAAGAAGAAGTAGAAG